>NZ_DASURI010000850.1:0-6843 GCF_036280135.1 Longimicrobium sp. | reverse complement strand
CCCCGGCCCCCTGCCCCCGCTTCGCGGGGGAGGGGGAGAACTTCATCGCTCGGTGAAGCCTGCCACAGTGCGGAAACCCCGTGGAAGTATACACCCCCTCCCGCGCAGCTTGCGGGAGGGGGTGGACGAGCCTGAGCGAGGCCGGGGGAGGACCTACCGCGGGATGAAGTCGTCCTCCGCGCGCAGCCCGCGGCAGAACGCCGTGATCAGCCGGATCGTGGCGTCGATGTCCTCCAGGCTCACGACCTCGTTGGGGCTGTGCATGTAGCGGTTGGGGACGCTCACCACGGCCGTGGCCACGCCGTGCCGCTGCAGGTAGATGGCGTCCGCATCCGTGGAGGTGAAGCGCGGGCTGCCCTGGATGGTGTAGGGGATGCCCTCGCGCTCCGCCGTCTCGGCCAGGCGCTCGAACACCAGCGGGTGGATGGCGCTGCCGCGCGACAGCACGGGGCCGCTGCCCAGCTTGTGCTCGCCCACCTGCTTGGCGTCCACCCCCGGCGCGTCCGTGCTGAACGTGAGGTCCACGGCAATGGCGACCTGCGGGTCCACCCGGTACGCCGAAGGCCGCGCGCCGCCCCCGTTGAAGCCGATCTCCTCCTGCGTGGTGGCCACGGCCGTGACCTCCGCCGCCGGCTTGTCCCCCTGCGACAGGGCACGCAGCACCTCCAGGACGACGAACGCGCCCACGCGGTTGTCCACCGCGCGGCTGGCGATGAGGTCGGGGCTCAGCTTTACCAGCTGGGTGTCGACCACGCCGGGGTCGCCCACGCGAATGCCGCGCTCCGTGGCCTCGTCCCGGTTGCGGACGCCCACGTCCACCCACAGGTCCTGCAGCTTGACGGCCTTTTCCTTCTCGTCGGGCTTGATGAGGTGGATGGGCTTCTTGCCCACCACGCCGATCACGTCGCCCTTGCGGGTCAGAAAGCGGATGCGCTGGCCCACCAGCACCTGCGGGTCCCACCCGCCGATGCCGTCCACGTACAGGAAGCCGTCGTCGTCCACGTGGGTGATCATCAGCCCGATCTCGTCCACGTGGCCGGCCAGCATGACCCGCGGGGCGCCGCCGCCCCCCAGGCTCGCGTACGAGTTGCCGGCCACGTCCACCTGCACGTCGTCCGCGAAGCGCTCGGCCCAGCCGCGCCACACGCGGGCGGCGGCGGTCTCGAACCCCGACGGGGCGGGGGCATCCAGCAGCTTCTTGAGAAAATCGAAGGCGTTCTCTTCCATTGATCGGTCTTCGTGTGTCCGAAACGGAGATCAGGGCCGGTCGTTGTCGTCGTCGGGGCGCGCCTCGGCGCGCCGGGCCACGTCGGGCGTGTAGGCGTGGTACAGGTGCTTGGCCAGCACCTCGGCCGCGTACACCTCGGGCGGCAGGTCTTCGTCCCGGGCCAGGGCGCGCAGCGCCTGGGCCTGGCGGGCGGTCAGCTTGAGCGTGAACGGCTCGTGCGGCATGGATCCGATCTGTTCGTCCGTGCTTCCGACAGGCCCGGCTGCTACTGCAGCAGTTTGCGTGCGAGCATTGTCGACTTCGCCGTCCGGCGCGAAAACGCGGCATGCGGCCTCGTTTCCACGCCGGGTGTTCCCCAACTTCCGCGTCGTGCGCGGCGCGTCCCGCGGCTCGCATTCCGCGGCGGGCACGGCGGTTTGCGGTCCCCGTGCCCGGCTGACCACTCCGCCAACTTTCGAATCTTGCGTCGCCAAGCGGGCGCCGTTCAGGCCGCGGCGTCCGTCATCGCGTACAGCGCCAGGAACGTGGTGAGGATGCGGTGCGTGAGCCCCCACACGACGTATCCCCGCGCGCCGAACGCGGGAAACCGCATGGGCCCCATCCCCTCGATCTCCAGCAGGTGCTCCGTCACGGCGCCGGGCCCGCGCAGCTCGCTCACGGGCACCCACACCGTCTCGTCCACCTCGTGGTTGGGCGTCACCTCCACGGGCGCGCTCACCCAGAAGACGAACGGGCGAACGAGGATGCGGGGTGCCCGGCCGCCGGAGAGGGGCCAGACCGGCTCCACGGGCCCCAGCAGCCGCCCGTGGGCCGCCAGGTCGATCCCCACCTCCTCGTGCGTCTCGCGGGCGGCCGTGTGGGCCGGGCCCGCGTCCTCCGCCTGCTCGCGCCCGCCGGGAAGGGCCACGTGGCCGCTCCACGGGTCGCCCTCGCGCTGGGCGCGGCGGATCAGCAGCAGCTCCGGCCCGTCGGGCCCCGGGCGCAGCACGATGGCCACGGCGGCGCGGGGAAGGGCGGGGTCCAGCGCCGGCTCCGCGAACGCCTGCGCGGCGAGAATGCTCGCCAGCGCGGCGATCCTGGGTTGATCCGGCGTCACGTGCGGGTTTGCTTCGGCCCTCGCGCGCGGCCCGGGAGCCTTGCTTTGCCCCCGCCGCGCGGAGAGGTTATCACATTGCGTTCACTTCGGCAACGGTTCTCGTCCAATCCGTCACCCTGCACTTTCTCCCGATGGTTACGCTCCAGGACATCCAGGCCGCCCGCGCCCGCATCGACGGGCAGGTGGTGCTTACCCCCTGCACCCCGTCGGAGACGTTCGGGGAGATGTTTGGCGGGCACGCCTGGTTCAAGTTCGAGAACCTGCAGCGCACGGGCTCGTTCAAGGAGCGCGGCGCCCTCAACCGCATGATGCTGCTGACGGAGGACGAGCGGCGGCGCGGCGTCATCGCGGCCAGCGCGGGCAACCACGCGCAGGGCGTGGCGTACCACGCGCAGCGGCTGGGCATCCCCGCCACCATCGTCATGCCCCTGCGCACGCCGCTGGTCAAGGTGCTGGCCACGGAGCGCTACGGCGCCAGGGTCGTCCTGCACGGCTCCGTGTACGACGAGGCCATGGCCGAGGCCCTGCGCATCCAGGCCGACGAGGGGCAGACGCTCATCCACCCCTTTGACGACCCGGGCATCATCGCGGGGCAGGGCACCATCGGGCTGGAGCTGCTGGAGCAGTGCCCGGAGATGGACGTGCTGGTGTGCGGCGTGGGCGGCGGCGGCATCATCTCCGGCATCGCCACGGCCATCAAGGAAACGCGGCCCGAGGTGCGCATCGTGGGCGTGGAGAGCGCCGTGCTCCCGGCGGCCTTGCGGGCGCGCGAGGCGGGCCGCGTGGTGACGATCCCGCCCGCGGAGACCATCGCGGACGGCATTGCCGTGCGCCGCATCGGAGACACCACGTTCCAGCACATCGAGCGGTACGTGGACGAGCTGGTGACGGTGAGCGAGGAGGAGATCGCCGCGGGCGTGCTGCTGCTGCTGGAGCGCGAGAAGACGGTGGCCGAGGCGGCGTGCGCCACGGCCGTGGCGGCCGTCGTGGACGGCCACATCGCCGACCTGGCGGGCAGGAACGTGGTGATGATGCTGAGCGGCGGCAACATCGACGTGAGCCTCATGTCGCGCATCATCGAGCGGGGCCTGGTGCAGGACGGCCGCCGCGCGTACATGCGGGTGCGGGTCAAGGACCGTCCCGGCGCGCTCGCGGCGCTCACGGCCACGCTCGCGCAGACGGGTGCCAACATCCTCAAGCTGGACCACAACCGCGCCCAGGCGGACCTGTGGGTGACGGAGGCGGAGATCGACCTGGGCCTGGAGACGCGGGGACGGGCGCACGTGGAGCAGATCCGTGCCCAGCTCGTGGATGCGGGCTACGAGGTGCTGCCGGCGTGATCTTCCGCGCGTAGCCCGCATCGTGCGTGGTCGGGCGGAACTGCATTCTCACGCAGAGGGAGCAGGGGCAGCAGAGCACTGCGGTTCCGCGCTGGTTCTGCTTCTTCGCGTGATGCATGGGTCCGGAGCGGGACGGGAACCGCATTTCTCACGCAGAGCCGCAGAGGGCGCAGAGAACTGCGGTTCCGCGCCCCGTCGGCCTTCGCGCGTCTGGGCATGATTCCGGGAGGAGCGTGATGGGCCTGGCGGATGATCTTTCCCTGCGCGACCGGATCTTTCGGCGCGACGGGTTCCGGTGCGTGTACTGCGGCAGCGTGTTTCCCGGCGAACAGCTCTCCCTGGACCACGTACAGCCACGCATGCGCGGCGGCGACAACTCGCCCGGCAACCTCGTCACCGCCTGCCAGCCCTGCAACACCCGCAAGGGCTCCCAGCCCGCGTGGTCCTTCCTGGCCGACCTCCCCGAGGAACGCACCAACTTCCTCCACTACGCCACCGAAGTCTGGCCCCGCCACCGCCGCGCCATCCAGGAAGCCGCGCGCCAGGCAAAGCCCCCGCGCGGCTGATCGAGCACCCTCCCCACGATCTTCCTTCGCCGCATCTCCCGCTCTCAGCCCGATTCACTCCCCCTCATTCCTGCTCCGGATCGCGCGGAAAGCTCGCCGCGGGTCCGATATGGAAGGATGTGTAACAAACGGGTGTGAGCTATGTGGAACGTTTGTCTACTGGCTCCCGGTTTGCATTAGGCTGAGGGTGCCGGTTCGGCGTCGGCGGGAGCGCGGTTGGCGCTCCCGATCCGCCGCAAAAGTGGTTCGCAAACCGGAGGGAGTGGGTCCGTGGGACGCAGTAAGATGCAGCAGATCGAGCGCACGCTCGGCATGGCGACACGGTTCCTGGACGAGGTGAGGGGAGACATCGGACGCGCGGCTCTGGAAGGGGCAGACATCCCGCCCCGCCTGCGCAGCGTCCACGAAAAGCCGGGGCACGCGACCCCGGAGTTTCGCACCGTCGCCATCCCCGTTCCTGATGGAATGGGGGGCGTACCACCGGAGATCCTGTCGGGCACCATCGCGCGATACGCGCATACCAAAAAGCCCGACTGCCTGCTCCTGGCGATGGAGGCGGAGATGGAGGCGGACGGGGAGGGAGCCCGGTCCGTGCTGATCGCGGAGGCGCGCGACCGCACCGGAACGCGGATGTACTGGATGCAGCCCTACCGCCCGGCCGGGTCGCGGGTGGACTGGGACGAGCCGCTGGCGGGCGGCTGGGCAGACCCGGGCGAGGCGGAGCTCATCCTGGACGCCGCCTTCCCCCTTCGCCGCGACGGCGACGCCGACGAGCTGCGCGCCGGCCGCGCGGCCGCCGCCGAGGCGGAGGGCCGCCGGCGCCTGGACCCGCGCCGGCAGCCGCAGGAGGCCGACCGCGAGGTGCCCCTGGCGGGCATCGCCGCCGGGCGGGCGGATTGAGGGAAAGTGACAAGTGCCTGGTGCCAAGTCGTCGGCGCCAGGCACTTTGCGCTTTCGTCACTTGGCACTTGGCACTTGGCACTTGGCACTACGTCCCTTCCGACGCGCGGCTGGCCCGGCCTTCGGCGGAGCCCGCGCGGGGGGCGCGGCCAAAGCGGCGCTCCAGCTCTGCCCAGACGTCGTCGGCGTCCAGGCCGCGCTGGCGCCACAGCACCATCAGGTGAAAGAGCAGGTCCGCGGACTCGGACCGAAGCTCGTCGTTGTCGCCGTTCTTGGCGGCGATGATGGTCTCGGCCGCCTCCTCGCCCACCTTCTTGAGGATCTTGTCCACGCCCTGCGTGAACAGGTAGGTGGTGTACGAGCCCTCGGGCCGTGCCTGCTCGCGCTCGGCGATGATGCTCTCCAGCCGCGCCAGCATGGGCCGCGGGTCCGTCGCCTTGCCCAGGCCGTCCTCCGCGCCGTCCACCGCGCGGTAAAAGCAGCTGCGCTCGCCCGTGTGGCAGGCGGGGCCGGTCTGCCGTACGCGGTAGAGCACGGCGTCGGCGTCGCAGTCCACGCGCACGTCCACGATCTCCTGCGCGTGCCCGCTGGTCTCGCCCTTGATCCACAGCGACTGGCGCGAGCGGCTCCAGTAGTGCGCGCGGCCGGTCTCGCGCGTCAGGCGCAGGGCCTCGGCGTTGGCCCAGGCGAGCATCAGCACCTCGCCGGTGCGCGCGTCCTGCGCCACGACGGGCACCAGGCCGCGGTCATCGAAGGTGATCTGGTCGGTCCAGGGCATGCGTTGCTTGGCTTCGCGCGTGGGCGTTGTTTGGTGGCTGCGGGGGACAGGTTACAGGCGGGCGAGGGAATAGGGAATAGGGAATAGCCTGCAACGGCGCGGCTTTCTCGCACTTTCGCACTTTCGCACTGAAGTATGGAGCACGCGCTGGAACGGGTCGGGACCTGGGCAGAGGGGTGGCGGCGCACGGGCAGCCTCGTGCTGCTGCTGGACTTTGACGGCACGCTGGCACCCATCGTCGACCGGCCGGAGATGGCGGAGATGCCGCCGCGCACCCGCCACGCCCTGGAACGGCTGATGGCCATGGACGCCGTGACCGTCGCCGTCGTCAGCGGACGCGGGCTGGCGGACGTCCGCGAACGCGCCGCCCTGGCCGGCATCGCGTACGCGGGCAACCACGGGATGGAGATCGAGGGCGCCGGGCTGGAACGCATCCACCCCGAGGCCGCCGCCGCGCGCCCCCTGCTGCGGGAGGTCGCGGCCCGTATCGAGGCGGACCTGGAGGGGCTGGACGGCGCGTTCCTGGAGGACAAGGGGCTCACGCTCAGCATCCACTACCGCCTGGCGCCCGAGCGCGCGGAAGAGGTGCGCGAGACGGTGCTGGAGGCCGTGGACGGCCACGCGGCCCTGCGGGTGACGGAGGGAAAGATGGTGCTGGAGGTGCGGCCGCGCGTGGAGTGGGACAAGGGCCGGGCCGTGCTCTTTCTGCTGGACCACCTGCGCCCCCCGGCGGACGCGCCCGTGCTCTACCTGGGCGACGACCGCACGGACGAGGACGCCTTCCGCGCCCTGCGCGGCTGGGACCCCGCCGCCGAAGGCGTGCTCGTCGCCGAGCAGCCGTCCGCCGAGTCCGCCGCCGCGTCGTACCTGCGCGACCCCGCGGAGGTGGGCGCCCTCTTCGAGGCCCTGGCGGACGCGGCGCGGTAGGCTTCGCC
>NZ_DASURI010000849.1:0-2973 GCF_036280135.1 Longimicrobium sp. | reverse complement strand
GAACGCGTTGAACAGCGTGTTGACGCCGAACACCACGTCGTCCGCCCGCAGGCCCAGCGCGTCGGCGCTGAGGGCGGCGTTGGCCATGAGGTTCTCGTGCGTGAGCTGCACGCCCTTGGGCTTGCCCATGGTGCCCGAGGTGTACAGGATGGCGAACGGCTCGTCCGCGCTCCCTTCCCACCGCGGATACGGGCGGCCCTCACCGCTGCTGACCAGGTCCTCGAACTGGTGGATGCGGTCGTCGTACCACAGGTCTTCCTCGCCCACGGACAGCACGTACTGCAGGTCCGGCAGCACGCCCAGGAACTGCTCGAAGCGGGCCAGGTAGTCCGTGCCCTCCCAGTTCTCAGCCGTGACCACGGCCACGGACTCGGAGTGCCGCAGCATGTACTGCAGCTCCGGCGAGGTGAACCGCGGGTTGAGCGGGACGATGACGGCGCCCAGCTTGGCCGCCGCGAAGGCCGAGACGATGAACTCCGGCCAGTTGGGAAGGGTCAGTGCGATGCGGTCTCCGGCCTCGATCCCCAGCTCGTGGAGCGCCGCCGCCAGGGCGTCGGCCTGCGCGTCCACCTGTGCGTACGTGAGCCTGCGGTCTTCGAACGCAACGAAGGGCCGCCGCGGGTCCTCGTTCACGCGCAGCGCAAGGCTGTCCGCGAGCGTAAGACCACGAAAGCGGTCGCGTAGCGCCATGTAACCTCCGTCGGGGTTCTCGGCCATGTACGAACGGACGGAAACATAGCGGGCAAGCGCGATTGCGTCAAATTGCGGACCTGATATGTGGAGATCGGGCGCGAGGTTGGGGAGAAAGTGCGGCGGATGTGGCGGATTCGGGGCGGATCGGGGAGGATTGTCTCGAGCGGACGATGGATGGATCACGCTCGGGCGGAGCGCCCCCCATCCCCGACCCTTCCCCCATAAACGGCATGGGGGAAGGGAGAACTGCGTCGCGGGCTCCGGGTCGGCCTCCATGGCGAAGGATCTCTCGCCCGCGGAGGGCCCCCTCCCCCCGACCCCCTGCCCCCGCTCCGCGGGGGAGGGGGAGAACTGCGTCGCCGACGGCGCTTGCAACCCGACGCGTCAGCCCGCCAAGTTCCCCGCCCTTTCCGAAGTCAAATCCAGGTCCGGAGCATCGCGGGCGGCGACCGATTCCGCCGCGATCTCCTCTTTCTCTGCGCGATGATGGTTCGGCTGATCGATGGTGTAAAGATCCTGCTCCTGGCTGCGTCGCTGGCGGCGTGCGGGGGCGACGCGGCGCGCGCGGCGACGGCGGACGGGGTGCGCGCCACGGACGCCAACGGGCGCGTGGTCACGCTGGACCGCCCCGCCGCGCGCGTCATCTCGCTCGTGCCCAGCGCCACGGACCTCCTCGTCGCGGCGGGCGGGCGCGAGCGGCTGGTGGCGCGCACGGACAACGACCACGCGCCGGAGCTGGCGCCGCTGCCGTCCGTGGGCGGCATGGAGCCCAGCGTGGAGAAGATCGTGGCGCTGCGGCCGGACCTCGTCGTCATTCTGGACATGACGTCGTCGCGCGGGCTGATCGACGGGCTGGAGGCGCAGGGCATCCGCACATTCTCGCTCGGCACGCGCGACACGACGCAGACGTTCGCGGGGCTGCATGCGCTCGGCAGATTGACAGGCGTGGAGCGGGGCGCGGACTCGCTCGCGGGGCGGATGCGCGGGGAGCTGGCGGCCGTCGCGGCGCGCGCCCCGGCGGACACGCCGACCGTCTTTCTCGTCGTCAACGTGGATCCGCCCATGACGGCCGGGCCGGAGACGTTCATGGCGCAGATGGTGTCCGTGGCCGGCGGGCGCACGGCGTTCCCGGACCTGCGCGAGGACTGGGCGATGATCTCGCTGGAGGAGGTGCTGCGCCGCCAGCCGGACTGGCTGCTGACCTCCACGGGCCAGGGCGGCACGCGGGAGCGTCGCCTGGCGCAGCTGCGGGCGGCGCCGGGCTGGCGCGAGCTGCGCGCCGTGCGCGAGGGCCGTGTGATCGCGCTGCCCTCGGACCTGCTCGCGCGTCCCGGCCCCCGCCTGGCCGAAGCCGCGCGCCTGATCCAGGCCGAGCTGCATCCGCAGGCTCCGTAAAGACAACTGCATTCTCACGCAGAGGAAGCAGGGGCAGCAGAGTACTTCGTTCCGCGATGAAGTACTCTGCTGCCCCTGCTGCCTCTGCGTGAGATTTCTGTTTTCCGTCCCTGCCGATCAGCCGGCCATCGCCTCGGCGGGGCGGCGGCGGGGCGGGACGGTGCCGCGGCGGCGCGCCTGGTGCTCGGCGATCACGCGGGCGCGGGTCGCCACGCCGCGCGTTTCGTGCTCCGTAACCGGCTTCGCGGGCGCCGCCTCGACGGGCTCGCGGACGATGGGATCACGCGTGGGGGTGGGCGCCGGCGCGGCGGGGAGGGTGAAGTGGAAGGTGCTGCCCTCGCCCAGCTCGCTCTCCACCCAGATGCGCCCGCCGTGCGCCTCCACGATGCCCCGCGCGATGGCCAGCCCCAGCCCCAGCCCGCGCGAATCGGCGCTGTCGGCCTGCCAGAACCGCCCGAACACGTGCGGCAGCTGCTCCGGCGAGATGCCGGCGCCCGTGTCGGCCACGGACAGGTGCAGCTCGCGGCCGTCCCACGCCGCGCCCAGCGTGACCGAGCCGCCCTCGGGCGTGAACTTGACGGCGTTGCCCACAAGGTTGCTGATCACCTGCATCACCCGCGCGCCGTCCACCCGCAGCCGCGGCAGCTCCCGGGGCGCATCCAGCGTGAAGCGGATGCCGCGCGCCTCGGCCAGGGGACGCAGCATGGCGCCGGCCTCCGTCACCAGCAGCCGCATCTCCTCGTCCTGCGGCGCCAGGGCCAGCTTGCCGCCCACCATTCGCGACACCTCCAGCAGGTCCTGGATGAGCCGGTCCATCCGCACGGCGCTGCGCTTGACCGTCTCCAGGTGCCGCCGCTGAAAGGCGCTGGCCGCGTCGGCCGGCAT
>NZ_DASURI010000848.1:0-2970 GCF_036280135.1 Longimicrobium sp. | reverse complement strand
CTGCCCCCGCTTCGCGGGGGAGGGGGTGAACTGCATGGGGACGAGGAGTGCGGGATCGCTCCTTTTATCCCACCTCCGGCGCGGCGAAGACGGGAGCCACGACGAGGGCGGCGGCGCCGCGCAGGCGCGTCTGCGGGTCGTGGGGCTCGGGGATCACGGGGGTGGCCGCCGTGCCCTGCGTAAGCGTGCGCTCCGCCAGCGACTGCAGCACCGCCGGGCGAATCAGGTCCCATCCGCCCGCGATCTCCCCGCCCACGATGAGCCGCGCCGGGTTCAGCGCGTTCACGATGGCGGACAGCCCCAGGCCGATGTACCGCCCCGTGAGCTCCAGCGCCGTCCGCGCGCCGTCGTCCCCGGCGCGGGCACGGGCCACCACGTCGGCCACCGTGAGCCGCGTCTCGCGCACCTGCGCGTAGCTGTCGCGCGTGGACAGCTCGCGGCCCAGATAGCGCGCCACGACGGCCTGGTTGCTCGTATACGCCTCCCAGCACCCGCGCGACCCGCACAGGCACGCCGGCCCGTCCAGCGACAGCGGGATGTGCCCGAACTCGCCCGCCGCGTCACGGTGGCCGCGCACCACGTTGCCCCCCATCACCAGCCCCGCGCCCACGCCGTCGCTGAAGGTGACGTAGGCAAAGCTGTCCGCCGCGCCCTCGGCCCCCTGCCCCATCCACATCTGCGCCAGGGCGCACGCCACGGCGTCGCGCTCGATGTGCACGGGAAGCCCCACGGCAATCTCCAGCGCGCTGCGCAGGTCCACGTCCCGCCAGCCCAGCGTGGGCGCGTGCACCAGCTTGCCCGACGCGCTGTCCACCATCCCCGGGACCACGAGGCCCACGCCCTCGCACACGCCGGCGGCCCCGTGCGCGTCCAGCAGCCGCCGGATGCGCGCAGTGAGCGCCAGCACGAGCTCGTCCGGGTCCTCGGGCGTCGTGAGGATCTCCGTGGCCAGCGGCCGTCCGCTGAAGTCGCTGAGCATGAGCTGCGTCTCGCTCAGCCGCACGTCCACGGCCACCGCCAGCCGGTCGTGGGAGCGCACGTGCAGCAGCGTGGGCTTGCGGCCCCGCGGCGACGCGCCCGTCGCGCCCTCCACCAGCAGCCCCTGGTCGATGAGCTCGTTCACCAGCGGGGTGACGATGCCGCGCGCCACCTCCATCCGCCGCGCCAGGTCCGCGCGGCTGATGGGCTGGTACTCGCGCACCAGGTTCAGAACGATCTGCCGGTTGATCTCCTTGGTGGTGGTGCGCGTGGCGCGCTGGAAGTTGCGGGGGTCGATCTTTCGCACGGAAAACCCAGGCTGGGATGGGGCGACGGAGGCACGCCGGCGCGCGGTCGCGGAAAGCCGTCCGGGAGGCGGGACGATGAATATTGTTCGTCGCGCTTCCAAAATCCACCTCGGACGCCGTTCCGGCCGCCGAAACGACGCCGGGACGACCTCGCCGGAGGGCCTGTGCCCGCCACGGTGGAAACGTTACCTGTCAGCAACGAAGGGGTTGCGGAGGCGTCCCACTACGTTTATTCTGCGCAGCGCGTTTGTCAACAAACCTGACAAATCCAGGACCCGCCGCGTCCCCCTCCCTCCGGTGCGGACGCGGCCCGAATCCACCACGCCCGCGCCCCTGCCCTTGCCCGTTTCCGGCCCCTTCCCCGTCTCTGATCCGCAGCCCGGCGCGTCCATCGGCGCCGCGTCGTCGTCCGGAGCGCCGGCGGGAGACGGACTGCTGCTGGCCGGCGACGTCGGCGGCACCAAGACGGTGCTGGCCCTGGTGCGCCAGGCGGGCGGCGCGGCGGAGATCGTGGCCGAGGCCGTGTTCCCCAGCCGCGAGTACGCGTCGCTGGAGACGGTGCTGGCGGCGTTCCGCGCGGCCCACCCCGCGCCCCTGGCCCGGGCGGCGTTCAGCGTGGCGGGGCCCGTGATCGAGGGACGGGCCGACATCACCAACCTGCCGTGGCGCCTGGACGAGCGGTGCCTGGCGGGGGTGATGGGCGTGGAGCGCGTGCTGCTGGTGAACGACCTGCAGGCCACGGCGTTCGCCGTCCCCCACCTGCGCCCGGACCAGGTGACGGAGCTCCTTCCCGGCCAGGCGGAGCCCAACGGCGTGCGGGCCGTCGTCTCCGTGGGCACCGGCCTGGGCGAGGCGCTGCTGGTGCCGACGGCCGACGGCGGATTCCTCTCCCTCCCCACGGAGGGCGGCCACACGGACTTCGCGCCGCGGGGCGCCCTGCAGCGGCGGCTGCTGGCGGAGCTGGCGCGGGTGCACGATCACGTGAGCTACGAGCGCGTCTGCTCGGGGATGGGGATCGCGGCCCTCTACCGCTTCCTGGCCGCGCGCTCCACGGAGCCGCCGCCGCCCTGGCTGGCCGCGCGCCTGGCCGCCGGCGGCGACGTGACGCCCGCCATCGTGGACGGGGGGATGCACGGCGAGCGCGGCTGCCCCGTCTGCCGACGCACGCTGCGTCTGCTGGCGGCCATCCTGGGCGCGGAGGCGGGCAACGCGGCCCTGCGCGGCCTGGCGACGGGCGGCGTGTACCTGGGGGGCGGCATTCCGCCGCGCATCCTTCCCGTGCTGCGGGGCCGCGCGTTCCGCGAGGGCTTTCGGCAAAAGGGACCCATGTCGCCGCTGATGGAGAACATCCCCGTGCACGTGATCCTGGAGCCGCGGGCGGCGCTGCTGGGCGCGGCGCGGTACGGGATGGCGATGGCGTGAACTGCAGGGAATAGGGAATAGGGAACAGGGAATAGGGAATAGCCTGCAACTGCGGGTTACAGGGGACAGCCTGCAACGGCGGGCCGTCGCTGCGCGACGGGGGCCCTCTCCCCCGCCAGCCTTTTTGCTCGTTCCTCGCAACGGCCGGCGACCCCTCCCCCAACTTCGGGGGAGGGGTTGTTCTCAGGGCGAGATCAGTGCGTGAAGGCAGCCCCCACACCATACTGTAGTTCTCCCCCTCCCCCGCGAAGCGGGGGCAGGG
>NZ_DASURI010000847.1:0-2877 GCF_036280135.1 Longimicrobium sp. | reverse complement strand
CCACGCGCGCCTCGCCGCCCACCGTCACCCCCTCCACGGGGGAGAGGGAGAGCTGCGCGGCGGAGTCGTGGAAGCCGCGACGGTCCGTGCTGTCGCCCAGCACGTCGATGGCGCCGCTGAACCCGGTGCTGACCTCAGCCGAGACCATGCCCCGCCGCCACGCCAGGGTGGGCAGCAGCTGCACGGTGCCGCCGGAGCCGGACGGGTTGGGGCCGGACGCGCCGTAGACGTAGCCGTGGGCGGCCGTGCTCACGCCCAGCTGGAACTCGCCGCGGCGAATGCCCAGCCAGGCGCCCGCGCCGCCGGCGCCCCAGCCGGGGCCGTCTCCCTCGAGCGGCGCGCCGCCGGAGACGTAGCCCCACGGACCGGCGGGGTGCTCGTAGGCCAGGCCCAGCGACGCGGAGGTGGTGAGCACGCGGGCGCTCACGGGGTCGTGCATGGCGCGGCCGGCGGCGGCCTCCACGGTCCACTGCGCGGCCGCGGCGGCCGGCGCCAGCAGCAGGGCGGCGCAGGCCACGGCAAAACGACGGGCGGTCACGCCTGGGCGCTCAGGGCGGGAAGGGAAATCCGGCTGTTGGTGCCGCCGAAGCTGTCGTCCACCTGCTGCGGGGCGTTGGGGTCGGGGATCCAGCGGGTGCCGTCCACCACGAACACGTAGTCGTGCACGCCGGGCTTGAGGGGCACCAGCGCCGTCCACACCCCGGGCTCCTTCTCTTCCAGCGTCAGCGTGGGCTGCCAGCCGGTAAAAGTGCCGGCCAGCGACACCTGCCGCGCGTTGCCCGCCTCCAGGCGAAACTGCACGTACACCACGGGGGCACCCGTCGCGCCCGGCGCCGGCGCCTGCACCACCACGGGCACGGTCGTCGTCCCGCGGTCGTCCACCTGATCGAGCGCCAGGGCGGCGACGGCCACGGCCATGCAGCCGCCCGCCAGCGCGAACGCGGGGCGAACGGTGAGCCGCACGGGACGCGGGTTCCACAGCCAGTCCAGGGCCGCGCGCCACGCGGGCCGGGGCGCGGGCGCCTGCTTGGGGAGGGCGGCCATCACGCGCGCGGCAAGGTCCGGCGCGGGCATGGCGCGCAGGTGCGCCGCGGCCGCGTCCAGGGTGCGCGCCAGCTCGCTTGCCCGGGCGCGCTCGCCGGGCGAAAGCGGCGCGCCATCGTCGCCGTCCAGGTGCTGATGAATGGGGCCGGTCATGGAACCATCACTTCCGCAGTCGCCGCCGTGCATTCCGCGGCCGCCGCAAGGACGACGCGGCCTGCCCATCGGTCACACGTGCACGCGTGCGTGAGAAAGACACCACGGCTCATACAACCGTTTGCGCCCGGGGGTCCGTGGCGGGCACCCGCCTTGCAAACCCCGCCGCGGCGCGCAAACGTGTCGCGCACTCTCCTTCAACCTCGCGATCGGATGCCTGCGACGAAAGGGCTGGACCTTCCCGTGGACGCCCTGGCCGCCCGCCTGGGCGACGGCCGGCTGGAGCGCGACGCGCCCCTGGCCCCGCACACCACCTTCAAGATCGGCGGGCCGGCGGACCTGCTGTACCGGGCCCTCACGCAGGACGAGCTGGCGGAGGCCGTGCGCGCCGCCCGCGAGCTGGACGTCCCGTTCTTTCTGCTGGGGCTGGGCGCCAACGTCCTCGTAAGCGACCGGGGCTTTCGCGGGCTTGTGATCAAGAACGAGGTGGAGACGCTCGACTGGCTGGACGACACGCGGGTGCGCGCCGGGTCGGGGATGAAGATCTACCACGACCTCATCCAGATCACCGTCGCGAAAGGCCTGGGCGGGCTGCAGCACTACGTGGGCATCCCCAGCACGGTGGGCGGCGCCGTGTGGCAGAACCTGCACTTCCTGTCGCCGCCGCCGGAGCGCGAGCGCACCATGTTCATCGCCGAGGTGGTGGAAGGCGCCACCATCCTCACGGAAGAGGGCGAGGTTCGCGAGGTAGACCTGGACTACTTCCAGTTCGGCTACGACTACAGCATCCTGCACGACCGCAAGGACGTGGTGCTGGACGTGACGTTCCGGCTGGAGCCCACGCCGCGCGAGACGATGCGCGACACCATCCGCGAGAACCTGCAGTGGCGCGACGACCGCCACCCGGACCTGTGGCTGTACCCCAGCGCGGGCTCCATCTTTCAGAAGCTGGAAGGCATTGGCGCGGGGCGGCTGATCGACCAGTGCGGGCTCAAGGGCAAGGTGCTGGGCAACGCGCAGATCTTTCACAAGCACGCCAACATCATCGTCAACCTGGGCGGTGCCACCTCGGCCGACGTTCGCGCGCTCATCGACCTCGCGCAGACGACGGTGAAGAAGGAGCTGGGCCACGAGCTCAAGACCGAGATCGGGATGATCGGCGAGTTCTGAACGCGGAGCGTGATGGACGGCATCACGAGCCCGGTCGGATCCGAGCGTGGATGCCGTCATCCAGCCTGAGCGGGTAAACCCGCCGCTGGGACCGCGGAAAGCCTCACAAACGGCGTGAGGCTTCAACCACGCGGCGGTGGATTCCCAGCACGGATGCCGTCATCCAGCCTGAGCGGGTAAACCCGACGCTGGGACCGCCATAAGCCCCGTCTCGGCTCGCTGACGCTCACCGAACGAGGCTTCAACTGCTGGAACTACGCTTCGGTGCACCGGGACGGCCTTTGCTGGGGCAGTCCGCGAAGGCGGACTTCGTGCATTTCCAGCGGCGAATTCATTCGCTCCTGGATGACACGGGGCCCGCCTTTACCCGTCTTCAGCTGCGCGCGCCCACGGTCCCGGGCTCGACCGGAGCGTGCGGTCCCGGCGCGGCGTCAGGTCCGTGCACGGGACGGGACATCCTTCGGTCGCGCCCTGGTGTGGTGCACGGGTGAGTCCGCGCGGCGCTCCCTC
>NZ_DASURI010000846.1:0-10545 GCF_036280135.1 Longimicrobium sp. | reverse complement strand
GGCCCCGCAACGACAGCGCGTACGCCCCCGTCAGCAGCAGGAGCACGAGCGACGCCGCGGCCGCCAGCCACGGCGCGCGCGACGGACGCCGCGACGGCGCCGCCGTGATGGGGATCACCTGCGTCTCGTCGTCCGTCAGCGTAATGCGGGACGGGGGCGCGAGGGCGGGTGGGGGCGGCGCGATGACCGTGCGGTCAATGCCGTCGTCGCCGCGAGCGGCGCCACGGTCCGCGGCGGCCCGGGCCAGCAGGCGGGCGCGGATGCGGTCCGAGCGGGCGGGCTCCAGGGCCGCGGGCGGCGCGCCGTAGGCCAGCGTGCCCACCGAGGCACGCAGCTCCGCGAGCTCCGCCCGGCACGCCTCACAGGCGGCCAGGTGGGCGTGAAGGAGCGTGCGCTCCTCCCCGTCCAGCGCACCGAGCGCTTCGGCCGCCAAGGCGGCCCGCATCTCGTCGTGCATGGTTTCCGGAGTCATGCGGGTTCCTCGCGCAGCACCGACAGCGCCTCCCGTAGCTTTTGCAGGGCCAGCCGGGCACGGGTCTTTACCGTGCCCAGGGGCTGGCCGGTGGCCGCGGCGATCTCCGACTGGCTCATGCCGCGAAAGTAGGCCATCTCCACCGTCTCGCGCTGTTCCGGCGGCAGCTTTTCCATGGCCGCCCGCACGATCCGGCGCGTCTCGTCCAGCTCGGCCGCATCCAGGGGGCCGGCCACGTCGATGATGGGCTCCGGGACCGACGCGCCGTCCATGGACGTGCTGGCGCCCGCGCGCTGCCAGCCGCGCAGCCGCACCCGGTCCAGCGCGCGGCTGCGGGCCATCACCACCAGCCAGCCGCTGATGGCCCCGCGCGACGCGTCGTAGCGGCCGGCCTGGCGCCACGCCTGCCAGAACGTCTCCTCCACCAGCTCTTCGGCGTCGTCCGGGTCGCCCACGACGCGCAGCACCACCGAGTGCACCAGCGGCGCCCAGCGGTCGTACAGCGCGCCAAGGGCGGACTCGTCACCGCCGGCCATTCGGCGCAGCAGCTCCGCGTCGTCCGTCACCGACGGGCGGGACGGCCGTGCGCCGGACGCATGCGTTGCCGTTTGCGTCTGCTGCAAGGGAATACGGGTGTGCGGGCGGAAAAGGATTCGTACGCCGCAACTTGCGACAAACCCGGTACACCGCGCAAGGCTGGGGCCACGGCGTTGGTCCGCGCCGTCCACGTAGCTGACGCAGGGCGGAACGTCCCCGTCACCACGGAAGGCCGCCACCCCGCGCGGATCCGCGCCGCACCCGACATCGGCGTCAGCCGCGGACGGCGCCGTAGTGCGGACCTTCGTACGGCTGAAAGATGCACTCCGGCCGCACCAGCAGGAGGCGCACGGAGCCGTCCTGCTCGGCGCCGCGCTGGGCGTACACCGGCACGCCTCGGTACTCGCCCACGGGCGTGACGTCGCCGGGGCCGAGCGCGCGCGGAAGCCCGTACTTGACGTACCGCCGGCCGTCGAGGATCAGCACCTCGTTCCGGACGAACCAGTCCGCCGCGGCGGCGTAGCCCGAATCGGTTGGATGCACTTCGGAGAACGGCCGCCCGTCGATCAGCGTGTCGCCCGTCACCAGGTTGTACTGCACCGGCACCTCGCGCATCCCTTGCCGGTCTGCGACGCACACGCGGATCACCCGCTCGGCGGGCTCGGAGATGACGAGCCGTGGCTGCGTGGAGGCGGTGTCCGGCGACGGCGCGGGCGGTGCGCTCGCCGGGGCCGTCCCCGTGCCGCACGCGGCGCACGAGACGGCCAGCAGGAGGATTCGGGAGGGCAGGTTCACGGGACGCGATCGGGTCGAAGGAAAGGCTCAGCCGCGCACGCCGCCGGCGTGCTCGGCCAGCACGTACGGCTGGAACTCGCAGATGCTGCGCAGGGGCACGTACACGACCGCGGGGTCCTTCTCGCCGCCGCGCTCCGCGAACACGGGCCATTCGCGATGATCACCCACGCGCACGACGTCGCCTACCTGCCACACGCGCGGCGGTCCGTACTTGACGAACCGCCGTCCCTGGACCGTGATCGGCTCGTCCTCCATGAACCAGGGCTCATCAACGACGTAGCGGGGGATTACCGACCAGCCGCTGACGCCCGGCGAAGTGGTGTCACCCGTGACCGAATGGAAGCGCGCCGTCACGGTCACCAGCGCTCCGCCCTGGACCACGCACACGCTGATCATGCGGAAGCGCGATGCGGATGCGACGGACGAATCCGGCTGAGTCGATGCGTCCATCGCGGCCGGTGCGGGCGCGCGCTCGGGCCGCGTGCCGGTTCCGCACGCCATCAGCGACGCGGTGATCGCGATGGGGATGATCCGCCTGGCCCGCATCCACTCCCTCCGCCCGGGGTGACGCGGGAGATCGGCCGTTCCGCGCAGCCATAGAAGTAACGCGCGAACGCGGAAAACACCACGCTCCGCGCACGAAAGGATGCCGGGGCAGGGGATGCGGCTCTCCGCGTCCTCCGCGGCTCTGCGTGAGAAATGTAGTTCCCCGAACGGGGCAGGAAGGCGGGCGAAAGCGGGAGGGAACGACGACGGGGCACTGCGGCCGTCACCCGGGCCCCGCCGGACTCGAACAGCGGGGGATAAAGGTCGGGATTCTAGGACGCAGCACCCCACGGAACCGGGGCCGTCCCCGCGGGTGGGCGCGGGAACGACCGCCGGGAGACGAAATCAGGCTTCCGTGCCGTCGCCGTCCACGTCGCCCACGATGAAGGGATCGACGATCTCCAGCACCTGCTGGCGCGTGAGCGGTTCGTCGAACGACTCCGACGCCGCGTTGGCGCTCAGGTTGCCACCCACGCCGGGGAACGTGGTGATGTTGAGCCCCGCCTGCGTGACGTTGTCCTCGCCGTCGTAGATGGGCTGCGTGGCGGCGGGCATGCCCGTGCCGCGCAGGGCTAGGGTGATCCACCCCTGGTCCGGCTCCTGGTCCGTGAAGTTGCCGCGCAGGCGGCGCACCTCGCTGGCGTGGCGCGCCTCCACCGAGTGGATGGTGAGCGCCGCGCGCAGCACGGCCTTGGCCGGCAGCAGGTTGGCCGCCTGGCCCTTGTAGGCCCGCACGCCCGTGTCCTCGAACGCCTGCGACAGGGCCTGGAACTGGGCGTAGTTGCTGAACGGCGTGAACATGCCGCCCGCCGTGAAGTCGAACGTGGGCTTGGCCACGGCCTGGCTGCCCAGCGCGTTGCGCAGGAACTGCACGTGCGCCAGCTCGTGGTCGCGGATGGTGCCAAAGATCTGCCGGTCGGCCGCGGGGATGAGCCCCGAGGCGTTCATGCCCATCACGTAGAACTCCGCCTCGAGCTCCTCCAGCGTGAGGGCAAAGTTCAGCACGTCCACGATGGCCTGCGGAAGGCCCGTCTGCGCGAAGGCGCTCTTTGCCATGCCGGCCAGGGCCAGCGGCACCGAGGCCAGCGCAAGCCCCATCCCCCAGCGGCCGGCGCCCCGCAGGGCTTCGCGGCGCGTCCCCACCTGCTCCAGCAGCTCGGGGTCAAGGCCGCCCAGGATCGTCTCGTTGTTCATGTTCGGCGGCTCCATTCAGCTGATCGTGGGAACGTTGGTGGCCGTCACCGCGTTGCGGATGAACGGCGCGGCCGTGGCCAGCACCTGCTGCGGCGTGAACGCCTCGTCGAACGCCTGCGGGGCAAACGCGCTGGTGCGCGGGGCCAGCAGGTCGCGGATGGCGGCCGCGTGGCGCGCCTCGACGGAGACGATCTTGCCCGCCAGGGTGAGCAGCGTGGCCCCCGTGGCGTCGTTGGTGAGCAGGGGACCGGCGCCGTTGTACGCCGCCACGCCCAGGTCCTCGAAGGCCCGCGCCGTCACCAGCACGCTGTCGCGGTTGCCGAAGTTGATGGCGCCGAAGTTGGGCGTGAGGTCCGGGATGAGCGTGCCGCCCAGCGCCGGGATGGCCCGCTTGAAGAACTCGCGGTGCGCGATCTCGTGGTCCCGCAGGTCCGTGAGAATGCGCTGCTCGTTGGCCGCGAACGCCGTCGTGAACGCCGCGTTGGCCACCACCTGCGTGTAGAACGCCGCCTCCAGCTGCTCCAGGGCGTACGCGTAGTTCAGCACGCCGAAGTTGTTGGAGAAGTTGAGCGTCACCGCCGGAAAGGTGGGCGGCGGCGGGTTCACCACCACCGTGTCGGTCTCCACCTCGGTAATGCTGCGCACGTCCGTCTCGTCCGTGCAGGCCCCCAGCCCCACGGCCGCCAGCGCGCCCGCGCTGGTCCACTTGAGAAAGTCGCGCCGGGGCGCGGGCTGGTTCAGGCGCGTCAGCAGGTCGGCGCCCGGCTCGTGTTGTGTGGACATGTACCGTCCTCCGTGATGGTTTCTTGGTTGTCCCCGCGGTGCGTGCGCGGCACCGCTTTCCCGTCCCCGGGCGCCGGACCCTTCGTCCGGCGCCCGCTGTCCTTTTCGTCAGCCCGCCCGGCTCACTCGCCGCGCACGCCGCCCACCTTCACGTCCAGCTGGTAGGGCTGGAACTCGCACCCGGGCCGCACGGGGAGGTAGATGACCTCCGTGGCCCCGGTGGCGCCGGCCTCGCCAAAGACGGACACGCCCATGTAGTCGCCCATCCGCGTGACCTCGTTCACGCCCAGCACCCGCGGCAGGCCGTACTTCACGTAGCGCCGGCCCATGACCGTGATGGGCTCGTTGTTGATGAACCACGTCATCCCCGCCGCGTAGCCCGTCGTGGCCGGGTACGCCGTGGCGAACGGCTGTCCGTTGACCGTGGTGTCGCCCGTGGCCGTGTTGTAGACGGCCGTCACGTTCTGCAGCGCCCCGCCCTGGACCACGCACACCTGCAGGTTCCGCGTCGTCACCGGGGGCGGCGGCGGGGGCGGAGGCGGCGGCGCCACGAACGGCGGCGGCGGGGGCGGCGGCGGCGCCACGGGGGGCGGCGGCAGCAGGTTGCCGAACATGGCCTTGAGGCCGATCACCAGCCGTCCCGTCACCGCCGTTGCGTCGTCGCCCACGCGCACCTGGCTGCCGACGGGGGCGCGGATGGGCCCCAGCCAGAAGTCGTCCACGTGCACGGGCGAGTCGTACACGTGCACGGCCGCCTCGCCAAAGAGGGCCAGGCCGCGGCCCAGGGGCAGCAGGTCGATGCCCGCGCCCGCCGTGCCCTGCCCCACCGTGGCCTGCTCCGGCTCGTACGAAAGGCAGGCGCCGTAGAACGCCAACGTGCCCTCGCACATGGGCCGGTCCTCGCCCGCCACGTCCACCGTGAGCCCGCCGCCGCCCGCGAACAGGTAGACGGACGAGAGCCAGCGGCCCGCGTCGGCCCGGGCCGCGAACGGACGCAGGGCCAGGTTGAAGTCGTACAGGTACGTGTTCATCACGTACCGGCTGCTCTCGCCGGCGTCCGTAAAGGCGCTCTCCATGTTGGGCAGGCGCATGGGCACGTACGCGCCGTGCAGGCGAAAGCCGAACGCCGGCGTCACCCAGAAGTTGGCGATCGCGCCGAACGCCGGGGCGTAGCCGGGCGCGAAGCCCTCCCCGTCGCCCTCCTCCGTGGGGTTGCCGTTCCCCGTGAGCGTGAGGGTACGGGATTCGAACCATTCGCTGGTGAGCGTGCCGCCTGCGTACACGCCGAGATCGAACCGGCTGGCGCGCCGCTCCATCTCCTGTGCCTGGGCCTGCGTCCCCACCAGCGCGCCAAACGCGAGGATGGGGACCAGCCGTGGGAGCTTCCCTCTCATCGGGTCCCTTTCCGAACCGGGTGAATTGAACGGCCCGCCGCCTGTGCGCGGGCCATGGGTGGCGGCACCGGCGCCCCGGTGTGCGCCGGCCCATGCCCGACCTCTCTATCCGCCAGCCGCCGCTCGCCTCGCCATCGGCGGTCCCTGACAGCCTCCTACGCAGCCTTGGCCCCAACCGGATCTGCGCCCCGAACGCACGGAGTCCGCTCCGTTCACCAGGGCCGGGGCGGGCTACGCAGGACAGGGACCAGCCTGCCACTGTACCAGTTTGGACTGATCGGCCGATCTGTTACGGGTTTGTCCAAGGGAAGGACGAGGAATGTCCACGCCCGGACCGGGTCCGCCGGCGGAAATCCGACCCGCGGCATCCCCGCGTACGTCTTCCCAAAGTTCGAAAGGTCACGGATGGCGCCCAGGGGTTTGTTCGGCGATCGGGATCCCGTTCGCCGCTGCCCGGCCGTCCGGATGCCGTCCGTTGCGGGAACGCTGGACAGGAGGCGCGGGACCATGCGGTACGTGGGACAACGGATGCCGGGGCCGGATCGCGGGGTGCGGGAGCGGGGGGGGGGGGGGTGGGGACGATGAGCGCGATGGAGTGGACGGTTCCCCTCCCGGCCGCGGCGCCGGCGGCGGTGGACAACAATGGGGCGGCGGCGCTGGTGGCCGCGTTCCTGGCGGCGACGGCCGCGCTGCCCCCGGACGCCGCGGCGCGGCTGGCGGGCGTGCGGGTGGAAACCCTGCGCAAGTGGCGGCGCCGCGTTCCCCGCTGGCTCAAGGCGCAGACGGCGCGGCGCCTGGCCGCGCACCTGGCCGGCGAGCCCCCCGTGGACACCCGCCCGGACGAGGGGCTGCGCCGCGCCTTCCTCGGCACGCTGCGTGCGGCCCCCGCGGAGGGGCGCTAGCCGCCGCATGCAAGAGCGCCGCGAGGATGGCTTCCTCGCGGCGCTCTCGTCATCACCCGATGGATCGCCCAACCGAGCGTCATCTCGAGAGGGGGTTGCCGAACCTGCCTTTAGTGGCGCCCCAGGGAGCGTCATCCTGAGTCCTTCGGCGCTGCCCGCACCCTGCGGGATGAAAGCAGCAGTTCAACCTCCCCCAGGTTTTTTTGGGGGAGGTGGGCGAGCTCCGCGAGCCCGCAGGGGGCGTTCGCACGGGGCACGCCTCCACGCACGAGCCTGGCCCTGACTTCCTATTCAGGGAGCGCCGCGCATCCCATGAACGCACGCAGGACTTTGGCGCGACCGAAGGATCTTGTATGCGAAGCGTGAGATCAGTTCCGTGCCCCGGAGCCGACTTGTCGCATTGCGGGCAAGATCCTTCGTCGCCGCCATGGATCGCGCCCGGTCAAGGGCCTGCGCGGCGGCTCCTCAGGATGACGCATCCGCCACATGCCTGAGGATTATCAACTCGGCACCGTGTGCACCTCGCAGTTCAACCTCCCCCAGGGGTTTTGGGGGAGGTGGGCGAGCTCCGCGAGCCCGGAGGGGGCGCCCGCGCGAAGGCTGGCCGCACGCCAGGACCACCCCCATCGCGCCCAACGCACGAGGCCGGCTCCAGTGCATGGAGCCGGCCTCACGCTTCGCGGACGAGACCCGTCGCCGCCTTGGCCGATCAGGGAAAGCGCGTCCGCAGGTCTTCCACGACGCGCTCGGCCAGGGGCCGCGTCATGCCGGAGACGGCGGCCACGTCGTCCGCGCCGGCGTGGCGCAGGCTCCACAGCGTGCCGAACTGGTCCACCAGCGACTGCACGCGCTTGGGTCCCAGCCCCTGCACCCCGCTCAGGATCACGCCCAGCCGCTCCTGCTCCAGCCGCCGGCCGATGCCCTCGGCGTCGGAGATGTCGTGGCCCTGCGTGGACAGGTGCTCCAGGAACGACACCCAGTCGTCGTGGTTCCACCCACCGGGCCGCGCCACGGCGAACGCGCGCAGGTCCACCGCCAGCTGGTCCACCTCCTTCTCCTGGCGCCGGCGCGCGGCCGTCTCGACGTACGTCTCGCGCTTGCCGCCGCGCTTCTTCGGCGTCTCGGCCGTCGCCGGGGCAGACCTGGCGGACGTCTTGGAGGCTGACTTCGCCGGACTCTTCGCCGCCGACTTCGCGGGCGTCCTGGCGGCGGGGGCCGCCGGGGCCGACGCACCGGCGTCCGCCGCGACGCCGCTGCCGGGTGCCTTGCGGCGGGTGGGGCGCGGGGCCTCGGCGGGGGGCGACTGCGCCACGCCCGTGCCCGGCGCGGCCGCCGCCTCGGGCGCCGCCACGCCGCTGATGTCGTCCTCGGGCGCGCGGGTGCGGGTGCGCTTGGCGGCCGTCTTGGCCGCGCCGGCGCCCGTGCCGGAGCCCTTTCCTCGTGTCGTTGCCATCTCGTTCAGCCGATCTCGAATCTTGGAATAAGCCGTCAGGCGGCGCGGATCATCCGCCCGCCCCGTCCTCGCGCTCGCGCCGCAGCACCAGGATGCCCAGGGGCGGCAGGGTGAGCGGCAGCGACTGGTCACGCGAGTGCGCGGCCAGGGGCACCGTCTCCACCACGCCCCCGTTGCCCACGTTGCTGCCGCCGTAGGTCTCCGCGTCGCTGTTGAGCACCTCGCGCCAGCGGCCCGCGTGCGGCACGCCCACGTGGTACGCGTGCCGCGGCATGGGGGTAAAGTTGCAGACGAACAGCAGCTCGTCCCCCGTCTCCTTGGACCGCCGCAGGAACGAGAGCACGCTCTGCTCCACGTCGCGAAAGTCGATCCACTCGAAGCCCTCGTGGCTGAAGTCCGTCTGCCAGAAGGCCGGGTCCGACCGGTACAGCCCGTTCAGGTCCCGCATCCACCGCTGCAGCCCCGCGTGCAGGGGGTCCTCCAGCAGGTGCCAGTCCAGCGAGCGGTTCTCGCTCCACTCCTGCCACTGGCCCAGCTCGATGCCCATGAACAGCAGCTTCTTGCCCGGGTGCGACCACATGGCGCCCAGGGCCAGCCGCAGGTTGGCGGCCTTTTGCCAGGCATCGCCCGGCATCTTGTTGATGAGCGAGCCCTTGCCGTGCACCACCTCGTCGTGGCTGAACGGCAGCACGAACTTCTCGCTGAACGCGTACATCAGCGAGAACGTGAGCAGGTTGAAGTGGTACTTGCGGTGGATGGGCTCCTCGTGCATGAATCGCAGGAAGTCGTTCATCCACCCCATGTTCCACTTGAGGTGGAACCCCAGCCCGCCCAGGTGCGGCGGCTGCGTCACCCCGGGCCACGCCGTGCTCTCCTCGGCGATCATCAGCGCGCCGGGGTAGCGGTCGCGCACGGCGGCGTTGAGCTGCTGCAGGAACTCGATGGCGTCCAGGTTCTCGCGGCCGCCGTACCGGTTGGGGATCCACTGCCCCGGCTGCCGCGAGTAGTCCAGGTAGAGCATGGAGGCCACGGCGTCCACGCGCAGGCCGTCCACGTGGTACTCCTCCAGCCAGTACAGGGCGTTGCTCACGAGGAAGTTGCGCACCTCGTTGCGCCCGAAGTTGAAGACGTGCGTGCCCCAGTCGGGGTGCTCGCCCTGGCGCGGGTCCTCGTGCTCGTACAGCGCCGTGCCGTCAAAGCGGCGCAGGGCGTGGGCGTCCTTGGGAAAGTGGGCCGGCACCCAGTCCAGGATCACCCCGATCCCCCGCTGGTGCATGTGGTCCACGAACCAGCGAAAGTCGTCCGGCGTGCCAAAGCGGCTCGTGGGCGCGTAGTAGCCCGTGACCTGGTATCCCCACGACGGGTCGTAGGGGTGCTCCATCACGGGGAGCAGCTCCACGTGCGTGAATCCCATCTCCGTCACGTAGTCCGCCAGCTCCACGGCGGCCTCGCGGTACGTCATGGGGCGGTCGCCGTCGCCGGGAACGCGCTTCCACGAGCCCAGGTGCACCTCGTACACGGTCATGGGCACCGTGCAGAAGTCCTGTTCCCGGCGCGTCTCCATCCACTCCGTGTCGCTCCACGCGTACCGGGACAGGTCGAAGACGCGCGAGCTGGTGGCGGGGCGCAGCTCCGCCATGAAGGCCAGCGGGTCCGCCTTGAGAAGGGTGGAGCCGTCGCGGGCCAGGATCTCGTACTTGTACGTGGTGCCGTCCGGCAGGCCGGGGATGAAGATCTCCCACACGCCCTGCGCGGGGTGGCCGCGCATGGGGTTGCGCCGCCCGTCCCACAGGTTGAAGTCGCCCACCACGCTCACCCGCCGCGCGCCCGGCGCCCATACGGCAAAGCGCACGCCCTGCACGCCGTCGATCTCGGTGACGCGCGCGCCCAGCACCTCCCACAGGCGCAGGTGGGTGCCCTCGCCCATCAGGTACAGGTCAAAGTCGCTGATGGCGGGGCCGAACGAGAACGGGTCCGCCACGAGCACGGGCTCGTCCTGGCCGTGCCAGCAGATGCGCAGGCGGTACGGAAAGCTGCCCGTGCCGCGGGGAAGCAGCGCTTCCCAGAAGCCGTCGGGGTGCACCTGCTCCATGGGCGCCACGTCGGTGCCGTCGGCGTCGGCGACCCACACGCGCTCGGCGCCGGGGAGCAGCGCGCGCACCACCAGCCGCAGCTCGCCGCCGATGGAGACCGTGTGCATGCCCAGCACGCGGAACGGGTCCGGGTGCTCGGCCCGGAGAATCTGCTGCAGATCGATCAGGAGTGTCGCGGAAGCCATCGCCTGCCCGGATTGGTTTGATCGGGTGGAACGCATCCCGGCGGCCTGCCGCCAATCCCGTGCCGCGGGGGAGGCAGGGGCGCGAGGGGCGAGGATCGAGGGAGATTCGTGCACGGTGGCGCAGTGTGTCTCGCCCGCGGAGGGCCCCCTCCCCCCGACCCCCTGCCCCCGCTTCGCGGGGGAGGGGGAGA
>NZ_DASURI010000845.1:0-2919 GCF_036280135.1 Longimicrobium sp. | reverse complement strand
TCTCGTCGTCCATCCGCCGGCGCAGGATCTCGCGCTCCTGCCGCTGCGTCCGCAGTTCCTCCTGCGCGTCCTCCATCACCGGGCCCAGCGGCGCCAGCACGGACGCGGGACGCCGCCCCTGCGGATCGTACTCGGCGATGGCGCCCAGCACGTCCGCCATCGGCCCGTCCGGCACGCGCAGCTCCGCGCACTCCGCCCGCCAGCCCTCGATGGCGGCGGACGCACTCGTCCGGGCCGCCTCCGCCTCGCGGCCGGCCGTCCTGTAGCGGTCGTCCGCCTGCTCGTACTCGCGCCGGGCCACGCGCTCGGCCGTGCGCGTGTCCTCCAGCTTTTTCGTGGCACTGGCCAGGGCGTCCATGGCGGCCACGATGGCGCCCAGCAGCGCGCGCCGCTCGCCCGCCTCGCCTTCCACCATGGAGCGCGCCAGGTCCGCGGCGATGGGCCCGTCGCCGTCCACGCGCGCGCCGGGAAGCCCGTCGCGGGCCAGGCCGGCGCGGCTTTCCAGCGCGGGCCAGAACGACCGGCGCGCGGCGGAGGTGACCGTGTCCAGCTTCTCCCCCAGGCGGCTGCGCTGGCGCGACCACGAGTCCGCCGCCTCCTGCAGCTGGCCTTCTTCCCGCTCCAGCGCCCGCTGCGCCCGCGCACGGTCCGCCCGCAGCGCCTCGAACGCGCCCAGCGCCTCGCCGTGCTCCTTGCGGACGGTGCGCAGCCGGTCCTCGATGTCGAACGCCTCGCTCTCCCGGTAGCGGTCCTGGAGGATGGTGAGCCGCCCCTGCCGGTCCGCGCGCTCCGTCCCGATCACCTCCTGGACGGCCTCCTGCCGCGCCACCTCCGCGCGGGCGGCCTCCAGGCGCGACAGCAGGTCCTCCAGCAGCTTTTGCCGCTTGTCGTGGTCGCGCGCGGCCTCGCGGTACGCGCGCGCGGCCAGCCGGGCGGACGCGATGACGGCGTCCTCCTGCGGCCCCTCCAGCCGCCGCGCGGCCGCCAGCTGGCCTGCCAGCCGCTCCAGCTCCGCCTCGATGGCGTCCAGGCGCGAGAAGACGTCGGAGACGTTGTCGATGGCGGCGGACTCGATGGGCGGCAGCGAGTCCTTGAGGTACTGCTCCACGCGCCGGGGGTTGAGCCCTTCACCCAGCTTGGGGGTGCGCACCACGTGCAGCATCTCCAGGAAGCGCTCGTAGTCGTCCACGGCTTGAAAGCCGAACAGCGCCTCGTTGACGGCGGACTTGTACGCCCGCTGGTCCTCGAACACCTGCCCGCCGCGCCCCAGCCGCGCGCGCAGCTCGCCCGGGCGCAGGGGCCGTCCCTGCTCGCCGTCGTGCAGGTGGAGGTCGATGCCCACGCGGCGCGTGCCGTCCATGACGAAGCCCCAGCGCTGCACCTTCTGGTTCGTCCAGTCGCGCGACGAGCGCAGGCCGATGCCGATGGTCCGGTGCTCGCCCGACGCGCCCCGTTCGAACTCCAGGGCGATGTACGCCGTGCGCTCGCGGTGGTAGTTGGGGTGGTCCGCCGGCAGGTCGTCCTTGCCGATGAGGTAGTAGCGGATGGAGCGGTCGTTGCTCCCCATCGTGTCCACGCGGTCGGGGCTGAGCATCATGTCCAGCACCAGCGTGATGGCCGTGACGAGCACCGTGGACTTGCCCGACTCGTTCTGCCCCGTGAGCATGAGGTTGCCCCGGGCAAAGTGGAACGTCTCCGGCTGGTCGAAGAGCCAGTAGTTCTGCAGGATGAGCCGACGCGGGATCCACCGGTCCGGGTCGGACGCGTGCATCCCGTCCAGCAGGTGCAGCATGCGCGGCGAGGTGCCGCCCAGGCGAAAGAAGTCGGCCTGCGTCATCGATCGTTCGAGTGCGTTGCGATCGGGCGATTTTAAGCCCCGGACTTTATCTGTAGCCTTCATCAGGCGATTACGTCATCCTGCCGCCGCACGATGTTCGCCCTGCCATCGTGGACTCGGCGGCGCAGACGCGTAATCCAGGGGAGTCGCCGCGTGATGCTCGTCGTGCCATCACCCGCCCCCATCGCGTAGGATGCGTCATCCTGAGGAGCCGCCGCGCGATCCTTGTCTTGCCGTGGGCCATGGCGGCGACGAAGGATCTTGTGTCCCAACCACGAACACGGCTCTGGTCCGCGATGCCCGCCTTGCGAATTTGCTTCGCGCGGAGCCCGCCCACGCGTAAGGCAACCGTCCGGCACGGGCTGCCGTTTACCGATCGCGATCAGGTGGATGATGCGCCCGGGCAAAGCTCCGCGTCCGTGGCCGGCACCATGCCCCTTCAAAAAAACGCGGATCCCGTCCCCTCGCCGAAAGCAGCCACTCTACCAAGGGACGCCGTCCTCCTGCTGGTTCCGTCCGGTCCGCGACCGGCCGTCGCGAGGCAGAAACCCTGCGCTTCCCAACCTCCCCCAGCAGTGTTGGGGGAGGTGCGAGCCTAGGCGAGCGGAGGGGGCGCTCCGCGTGGTGGCCGCTGATCGGCAAGGGCCTTCACGCAGGCTTTTCCGAATTCCCGATCCCGATCCGCCCCTCACTCCTCGAACAGGTCCCCGCTGACGATGCGGTCCACGAACACGGCGCCCTGCGCGTCATCGTCATCGCGGTCCGCATCGTCGTCCGCGTAGTGGGCGGCCAAGCGGCCGGCCGTGGGCAGCACCTCGTACTGCCCGTGCGCGTCGGGGCCCCGCATCATCCCCCACGCCTTCATCTCGCCCACGACGTCTTCCATCAGCGAGCCCGGCTTCTGCTCGCGCAGGCCCTTGCCCCACTTGGCGCCGAACTGCTCCTGCAAATCCGCCACGTCCTGCAGGATGCGGCTCTCGTGGATGACGAACCAGTCGCCGCCCGCGGTGATCAGCCGGTTCTCCCGCTGCCGCTCGCGCAGCAGCCCGCAAAAGCAGAGCACGGCGTGCGAGAGGCCCGAG
>NZ_DASURI010000844.1:0-3349 GCF_036280135.1 Longimicrobium sp. | reverse complement strand
ACGTGGGCGACCACTACTTCAACGCGTGCCTCATCCTGCTGCACGAGGTGCCCGGAAACCAGCTGACGGGCGCGGGCGTCATCGGCCGCGACATGGAGTTCCCGTGGAACCCCGGGAACCCGTACCCGGGCTATACGAAGCAGGCGCCGTTCGTCACCCTGGGCGCGCCGCACGCGCTGTCGATCGTGTGGGAGGCGCTCATCCGGGCGCTGCGGGCCGTGTGGTTCCAGAAGTGGTTCGTGCACCGGCGCCTGCGGCCCGAGGAGTTCGGCGGGCGCATCGACAGCCACCTGACGGGGCGGCGCACCTATCCGCAGATCGACGGCGAGATCCTGGATTCGCTCACGTCCGGCGCGCTGGCGCCGTACTTCGGCGGGCAGTCGGGCGACACGTTTCCCTCGTACCTGCTGCCGCAGGCGTTCCCCGAGGGCGCGCCCACGCACCCGGCGTACGGCGCGGGCCACGCCACGGGCAGCGGCGCGTGCGCCACGGTGCTCAAGGCGTTCTTCGACGAAAGCGCGCCCATCGAGAACCCGCTGGTGGTCAACGCGGCCGGCACGGCGCTGGTGGCGTACAGCGGCCCCGGCGCGGGCGACCTGACGGTGGGCGGCGAGCTCAACAAGCTGGCCGGCAACATCGCCCTGGGCCGCAACGGGGCGGGCGTGCACTGGCGCTCGGACTACAGCGAGTCGCTGCTGCTGGGCGAGCGGGTGGCCATCGGCCTGCTGCAGGAGCAGAGCCTGCTGCTGAACGAGCCGGAGTTCTACCAGCTCACGAAGTTCGACGGCACCACCATCCGCATCCAGGACGGCGTCGTCCGGGCGCTCTGACGGGGGTGAGGCGGGCGGCGGCGCGCGTCCGCGCCGCCGCGCACGGTTGACGATACGGTGGATGGGGGACCCGCGAGGGTCGCCGCATCCCCCCTGACGCGGGCCGCGGAGGCCCTGCCCGGCACAGCGCCCGGGCGGGGCCTTCGCACGTCGGGGGACGACGGAGACACACGGATGAGCGGCCGGCAAAGGCCTCCCGGAACAGCGCCGGGCGGGGCCTTTCTGCCGTGCGCCTGGGCCCCGGGAACGCGCACACCACGCCACCCCGCACAGGACCGGGACCCATGACCGCAGTGAGCCACATCCGCGACGGCTTCGACGACAACTGGCACGACCAGGCACGCTGGTACGTGTGGAACCCGTCGGGCCTCCCCACGCTCAACGAGACCAACCAGCGCGTGGAGATCACCCCGCCCGTCAACACGGCCGGAATGCACTACGCCTTCTACGGCAGCAACGGGACGGGCGACCTGCGGGGCGCCACGGGCACCGTGGAGGTCGTCCAGGTGCTGCAGGGCGCCACCTGCAGCACGCAGCTCGTGCTGCAGCAGACCGACGGCGAGCACCGGCTGGTGCTGTGGAGCGACGGCGCCACGCTGTACGCGCAGGAAGACCAGCCCGGCACCCCGTCCGATTTCCCCCTCGCGTCGTACGATGCGCAGGCCCACCGCTGGTGGCGCATCCGGCACGACGCCGCCGCCGACCGGGTGCACTGGGAAACGTCGCCGGACGGGCGGGCGTGGACCAGCCACCGCGACGCACCGCCGCCGTTCGCCATCGACGCCGTGCAGATCGCCATCGGCGCCGGGCTGCTGGGCGCGGAGCCGGCGCCGGGCATGGCCATCTTCGACAACGTGAACCAGGTGCCCTCGGGCGTGGACGTGCCCGACCGCCGGAGCGCCGCGTACAACGTGCGGGTGCAGGCGGCGCAGATCGCCCTCAACCGGGGCCAGCCCTGGCACCTGGACAACCGAGAGGAGACGGACTACCCGTTCGTGGCCAACTTTTCCAAGGGGCTGCCCCACGATGCCGCGGGCGACGTGGACCCGGCCGCGTACCAGTCGCTGCTGCACGCGCTGAACACGCGCGACCCGGCGGACTTCGAGGCCATCCAGCTGGGGCCCGGGGGAAAGAAGCTCACCAACCCGCAGGGCGGCCTGGCGTTCGCCCTGGAAGGGCCCGACACGCACGCCGTCACGCAGCCGCCCGCGCCCCGCATCGACAGCGCGCAGAACTCGTCGGAGATGGGCGAGCTGTACTGGATGGCCATCGCCCGTGACGTGCACTTCAACGACTACGGCTGGCACCCCGACGTGCAGGCCGCCATCCAGTCGCTCAACACGGAGTTCTCGGACTTTCGCGGCCCGCGCGAGAACGGCGCCGTGACGGCGCGGACGGTCTTTCGCGGCATCTACCCGGGCGAGACGGTGGGGCCCTACCTGAGCCAGTTCCTGCTCAAGGGCACGAGCGACCCGCGGCTGCCGGCGGGCCAGGGCCGCGGCACCACGGACGGGCTCATCACCTACGGCGACCTCAAGATCGACCAGCGGCAGGTGACCGTGCAGCCGGGCGTGGACTACCTGCTGGACTTTCCCTGGTGGCTGGAGGTGCAGAACGGCGCCGACAAGCGGGGGATGGACGCCATCGACACGTCGGGCCGCCGCTTCGTGCGCACCCTGCGCGACCTGGGCGAGCGGGTGCACATCGACAACGTGGCGGACCACTACTTCAACGCCTGCCTCATCCTGCTGCACGAGGTGCCCGGCGACCAGCTGAACGGCAACGGCGTCATCAGCCGCGACATGGAGTTCCCCTTCAACCCCGGGAACCCGTACCCGGGCTACACCAGGCAGGCGCCGTTCGTCACCCTGGGGGCGCCGCACGCGCTGTCGATCGTCTGGGAGGCGCTCATCCGCGCGCTGCGGGCCGTGTGGTTCCAGAAGTGGTTCGTGCACCGGCGCCTGCGGCCCGAGGAGTTCGGCGGGCGCATCGACAGCCACCTCACGGGGCGGCGGTCGTATCCGCAGATCGACGGCGAGATCCTGGCGTCGCTGCAGGGCGGCGGCCTGGCGGCGTACGTGGGGCCCAACGGCCAGCGCTTTCCCTGGTCGTACCTGCTGCCGCAGGCGTTTCCCGAGGGCGCGCCCACGCACCCGGCGTACGGCGCGGGCCACGCAACCGGATCGGGCGCGTGCGCCACGGTGCTCAAGGCGTTCTTCAACGAGAACGCGCCCATCGAGAACCCCGTGGTGGTCAACGCGGCCGGTACGGCGCTGGACCCGTACACGGGCGGCGACGCGGGGCAGATGACCGTGGGCGGCGAGCTGAACAAGCTGGCCGGCAACGTCGCCCTGGGCCGCAACGGGGCGGGCGTGCACTGGCGCAGCGACTACAGCGAGTCGCTGCTGCTGGGCGAGCAGGTGGCCATCGGCCTGCTGCAGGAGCAGAGCCTGCTGCTGAACGAGCCGGAGTTCTACCAGCTCACGAAGTTCGACGGCACCACCATCCGCATCCAGGAC
>NZ_DASURI010000843.1:0-3568 GCF_036280135.1 Longimicrobium sp. | reverse complement strand
TCTGCGACCTTTTACTGCATCTCACGCAGAGCCGCAGAGGCGCAGAGTACTTCGTCGCGCGATGACGTACTCTGCGCCTCTGCGGCTCTGCGTGAGAAAAGCAGTTGGGTTTTTCAGCTCGTGGGCTCGGACGAGGTGCCGCTGGCGGTCTGGGGAACCAGGTCGCCGTGCGTCGTGGTCTGCGGCTCGTCCGTGCGCACCGTGAGCTGCGTCACCACGCCCCGCACGCCCTCCGTCTCCCACGCGTCGTCCCAGGCGTAGCGCACCTCCAGGAAGTCATCCACCTCGCCCCGCAGCGTCACCACGCCGTCCTCCACCTCCACGTCGATGCGGTCCACGTCCAGCCACACGTCCTCGTACAGCCGGCGGCGCACCATCTCCAGGATCTGCTCGTCGGACAGGTCCATCCCCGTGTCGTCCAGCTCGTAGCCCCAGCGCTCGCCACGCGGCGCGGGCGGATGGTTCATCTCCGGGTGGCGGCGGTACACCTGCTCGGGGATGAACGGCGCGCGGGCGTAGCCGCCCTGCCCCTCTTCCTCGTACTGCTCCGCGTAGCCGCCCCAGCCGCGGCGCATCGCCGCCGGCGGCCCGCCGCGCCCGAAGTCGCGGCCGTAGCCCACGGGGGCGTACGCCTCGTACGCGTCGCCGTACACGCCGCGGTCGTAGCCCGACGGCTGCTCCCACCGGCCGTACTGCACGTCGCGCGGGCCAAACGGGCGGCCCATGGTCTCGCGCGGCGGACGGCTCCACTCGTAGCCGCCGCGCGGCCGCGCCCGCGGCTCCCGCCCCCCAAAGCTCCAATCGTAGCCGGGCATCGCTCCCCTCCCCAGTGTCGCGTTCGACATCCCTTTCCGCCGCGCGGGCGCGCAAGGACCGTTCCCCGCCGCGCTTGATCCCGCTTCGCCCGGCGCCTACCTTCGGGCGCATGAGCCAGCCTTCTCCCATCGTCCGCCCCCTGCCGCCCCTGGGGGTCATCCTCGCCGGGGGCGCCAGCCGCCGCTTCGGCGCGCCCAAGGCCCTCGCCGTCGTGGGCGGCCGGCGCATCGTGGACCGCGTGCTCGACGCACTCGCCGCGGCCGTCCCCGAGGTGGTCGTCAGCGCCAACGACGCGGCCCTGTACGACGACCTGGACCTCACCGTGGTGCCCGACCGGTACGCGGACATCGGCCCCCTGGCGGGGATCCACGTGGGGCTGCTGCACGCCGTGGACCGCGGCTGGCCGGGCGCGCTCGTCGTCGCCTGCGACCTGCCGTACGTCACGGCCGACGTGCTGCGCCTCGTCGTTCGCCGCGCGTCCGTCTCCCCCGCGGAGGCCATCGTCCCCGAGAGCCACGGCCGGCACGGCACGGAGCCGCTGTGCGCGTTCTACTCCGTGGAGTGCATCCCCGTCGTCGAGGCCATGCTGGCGGAGGGCGAACGCCGCGCGCACACGCTGCTGGAGCGCGTGCGCACGGACCGCGTGCCCCTCGCCGACATCCAGGCCGTGGGCGATCCCCGTCTCCTCTTCCACAACGTGAACACCGTGAGCGACCTGGACGAAGGCGAGCGCCGCACCGGTCCCCTGCCCCCGGTGGTGAGCGTCATCGGCCGCAAGAACAGCGGCAAGACGCGGCTGATGGTGGCCCTGCTGCGCGAGATGCGGCGCCGGGGGTTCCGCGTGGCCAGCATCAAGCACGGCCACCACGCGTTCGAGGCGGACGAAAAGGGGCGCGACAGCTGGCGGCACTTCAACGAGGGCCAGGCCGAGGCCACGCTCATGGCCGGCGAGGGAAAGATCGCCCTGGTGATGCGGATGGAGGGCGAGCCGGACCCTGAGCGCCTCGTCCGCGACTTCCTGGCGGGTCGCGGATACGACCTGGTCCTAGTGGAGGGCTACAAGCGCGGGCCGTTCCCCAAGATCGAGATCTGGCGCCGCGCGGTGCACGACCACCCGTTGTACGAGGAGTTCAGCGACGGGGCGGACCAGTACCTGGCCATCGTGACGGACGACGACCGCTTCCGCGCCGACGTGCCCGTGGTGCTGCTGGACGAGGACGACACGCCGTCGCACATCGACCGCCTGGGCGGGATGCTGCAGAACCTGGTGCTGGGACAGCGCGGGCGTGCCGGCTGACCGCGCGGCGGACTGGCTGGCCCCCGGCGACGCCCTGCGGACCATCCTGCGCGGCGTGACGGCGCTGGGCGCGGAGGAGCGGCCGCTGCTGGACGCGCTGGGCCACGTGCTGGCGGAGGACGTCCGTTCCCCCGTGGACCTGCCGCCGTGGGACAACAGCGCCATGGACGGCTTTGCCACGCGCGCGGAGGACGTGCGCGGCGCGTCCGCCCAGGCGCCGCGCGTGCTCCGCGTGGTGGACGACGTCCCCGCGGGGCACTTCGCCACGCGCCCCGTGGGCCCGGGCGAGGCCATCCGCATCATGACGGGCGCCCCCGTGCCGGACGGGGCGGACACCGTGATCCGCGTGGAGCACACGGACGGCGGGCGGCGGATGGGATCGGCGGACGCCACGGTGGAGATCCGCGCGGACGTGGATGCCGGCCGCAACGTGCGTCCCCGTGGCGAGGACGTGCGCCGCGGCGACGCCGTCCTCCCCGCGGGACGCGTACTGCGCGCGCCGGAGCTGGCCGTGGCGGCGGCCGTGGGGCGGGCGCGGCTCCCCGTCGTCCGCCGCCCCGTCGTCGCCGTCCTGGCGTCCGGGGACGAGCTGGTGCCCGTGGAGGGGTTCGACGAGGTGCTGGCCGGGCGGCGCATCGTCTCCACCAACTCCTACGCCCTGGCGGCGCAGCTTGCGGAGAGCGGGATGGAGGCGCGGCTGCTGGGCATTGCCCGCGACACGCCGGAAAGCCTGCGCGAGCACCTGGCGCGCGCCGCCGGCTGCGACGCCGTGATCACGACGGCCGGGATCAGCGTGGGCGAGCACGACCACGTGCTGGGCGCGCTGCGGGACCTGCGGACGGACGTGGACTTCTGGCGCGTGCGCATCCGCCCGGGCTCGGCGATGGCGTTCGGGCGGGTGGGCGGGCTGGGCGGCATCCCGTGGTTCGGGCTGCCGGGCAACCCCGTTTCCACGATGGTGACGTTCGAGCTGTTCGTCCGCCCCGCGCTGCTGCGGATGGCCGGCCACGCGCACGTGCATGCCCCCTCGCTGGACTGCGTGATGCGCGACGCGTACAGCGCCCGCGGCGAGCTGATGCACGTGCCCCGCGTGCGCCTGTCGCGCGAGCCGGACGGGACGACGTCGGCGCGGCTGACGGGCGCGCAGGGCTCGGGGCTGGGCACGTCGATGGCCGCGGCGGATGGCCTTGCGCTCGTTCCCGCCGGCGCCGAGCTGCGCCCGGGCGACCCCGTGCGCGTGCTGCTCCTCGGCGGCGCGCCGCGCGTGGAGGACGCGCCGATCTGAGGATGCGCGGAGGCGCGGATCGAGACGGATGCGGGTATCGAGGCGGATGCAGGGATCGAGGCGGAGGCGCGGATCGAGCAGGAGGACGGGGATCAAGGCGAGCGGGAGGGAGGGAGGCTTGCGGAAAGGCGGAGACCCCGTCGCTGCGCGACGGGGGGCCCTCTCCCCCG
>NZ_DASURI010000842.1:0-3521 GCF_036280135.1 Longimicrobium sp. | reverse complement strand
GCGGGGCCGGCGTCGCCGCCCGGGCCGGCGGCGGCGGGGATGGCCCGCGCCAGGGCGCCCACGAGCAGGATGGCGGCGGTGGGCAGCAGCCCCACGGCCAGCACGAGCGCCGCCAGCGCCGCCGCGCGCCACCGCCCCGCCCGCCACACCAGCCCCAGCAGGGCGCGCCAGCGTCCCGCGCGGCCCGGCACGTCCGCGCCCTGCATCACGCGGCTCCCGCGGCGGCGAGCGCGTCCGCGGGCGTGGCGGTGGCCGCCAGCGCGTGGCGCAGGTGCGCCGCCAGCACGCGCACGTGCGGCTCGGACCCCAGCGCCGCGTGCGCCGCGGGGACGTCGTACACGTGCACGGGGCCGTCCACGTGCGCGGCCCAGCCCAGCGCGTGCCGCTCCGCGTCCGTGCGCGTGGCCAGGAACGCCTCGCGGGCGGGCTGCACCTCCGTGGCGCGAAAGAGTGCCAGGGGCGCCGACAGCCGGCCGGGGTGGTAGGCGGCAAAGCTGCGCGTGCGGTCAAAGACGGTGCGGCACGCCTCCATCAGCCGGGCGGCCGTCGTCTCCGGGTCCGACTCCGGCGGCGCGGCGTCCTGGTCGTGCAGGGCCCGCGCGGCGTGGCGCACGGCATCGTCCAGCGGCATTCCCCGCACCGCCTCCGGGCGCAGGACAAAGGGGCGGCCCCGCACGGCGGCCACGTCCAGCGCCAGGTCCACCAGCACGTCCGTCTCGTCCTCGTCGCTGCCCCAGTCGCGCATGAGGGCGGGCGAGAGGGTGTCCAGCATCCCCACCATGGCCACCTCCTCCCCCGCCCGCTCCAGCCGCAGCGCCATCTCGAAGGCCACGATCCCCCCGAACGACCAGCTCAGCAGGCGGTACGGCCCCTCCGGCTGCACCCGGCGGATCGCGTCCACGTGCCCGGCCGCGATCTGCTCCACGGGGCGCGCCAGGTCCTCGCCCAGGTCGCGGACGCCGTACGCGGGCTGATCCGGGCCCAGGTGGCGCACCAGGTTCACGTAGCCCATCACGTCGCGGTCCGCCGAGTGGACGAAGAAGATGGGCGGGGCCGACCCGTGGGGCTGCAGGGGCACGACGGAGCCGGGCGCCGGGGCCCCGGCCCGCTTTTGCTCCAGGATGGCGTCGGCCATGTCGCGCACGGTGGCGCCGGCGAACAGGGTGGCCACGGGAAGGTCGCACGCCAGCCGGCGGTTCACCTCCGCGAACAGCCGCAGGGCCAGGAGCGAGTTGCCCCCGAGGTCGAAGAAGCCCTGCGTGGCGCCGATCCCCTCCACCCCCAGCAGCGTCTCCCACAGGGGGACGAGCTGGGCCTCCACGTAGTTGCGGGGCGCGTCGGCCTCGCCGTCCGCGCCGTCGTGGCGCGGGGCCGGCAGGGCGCGGGGGTCCAGCTTGCCCGTGGACGTCCGCGGCAGCGCGTCCAGGGCGACGAACGCGTCCGGGACCATGTACGCGGGAACGCGCTCCGCCAGGAACCGCCGCAGCGCGGCCCCGTCCACGGCGCCCACCACGTACGCCACCAGCCGGCGGTCGCCGGGCCGGTCCTCGCGCACGGTCGCCAGGGCGCCGCGCACGGCGGGGTGGCGGCGCAGCACGGCCTCCACCTCGCCCAGCTCCACGCGGTAGCCGCGCACCTTCACCTGCCCGTCCGCGCGGCCCAGGATCACCAGCGCGCCGTCCGCCTGCCAGCGGGCCCGGTCGCCCGTGCGGTACATGCGCGCGCCGGGCGCCGCGAACGGGTCGGGGACGAACGACCGCGCCGTGAGCGCCGGGCGGCCCAGGTAGCCGCGCGCCACCCCCGCCCCGCCGATGCACAGCTCGCCCGGCACGCCCACGGGCACGGGCTCGCCCCGGGCGTCCAGCACGTGAAAGGTGAGGTTGGGGATGGCCCGGCCGACCGGGACGGGCCCCTGGCGGTGGACGCCCGCCGGCAGCGTGTACGCCGAGCAGCCGACCACCGTCTCCGTGGGGCCGTACTCGTTCATCAGCCGCACGCCGGGCGCCTCGTCCTGCCAGAAGCGGGTGGATTCGGCCGCCAGGAAGTCCGCGCCGATCACCAGCGTGTGGGCGGCGGACCGCGCCTCGTCCGGCGTCAGCAGGGGGGTGAGCAGGGACAGGTGGACGGGGGTGATCTTCACGGGGCCGAACCCCGCGCCGCCCCGCAGCGCCTGGGCCAGCGCCTCTACCGGGTTCTCCTCCGGCAGCAGGTGCACGGGCGTGCCGGCGAAGAGCGCGAGCAGGTTGGTGAAGGTCAGGTCCACGGCCATGGACGAAAAGACGGGCGAGCCGTTCCCCCGCGCGGCCCAGTACGCCTCCACCCCCCAGTGGACGTAGTTGACAACGCCCCGGTGGTGCATGGCCACGCCCTTGGGGCGGCCCGTGCTGCCGGACGTGTAGATCACGTAGCACAGGTTCCCGCTCGTGACGCCCGTCCGCGGCGCCCGGTCGGGCTCCGCCCCGATGCGCGCCCACGCCGCGTCCACGGCCAGGACGGGCACGCCGTCGGGGACGGGGAGCCGGTCCGCCAGCCGCGCCTGGGTGAGGACGACGGCGACGGCGGCATCGGCCAGGACGTAGCCCTGCCGCTCCGCGGGGTGCGACGGGTCCACGGGGACGTACGCGCCGCCGGCCTTCATCACCCCCAGGAGGCAGGGGACGAGCTCCCTCCCCCGCTCCAGGCAGATGCCCACGCGCGTCTCGGGCCCCACGCCCAGGCCGCGCAGGTGGTTGGCCACGCGGTTGGACCACGCGTCCAGCTCCGCGTACGTCATCCCCTCCCCGCCGAAGACGACGGCGGGGGCGTCCGGCGTGCGCGCGGCCTGCGCCTCGAAGAGCTCGTGGACGCAGCGGTCCGCCGGGAACGGCGCCTCCGCGCCGCTCCACGCCCGCAGCCGCGCCCGCTCCGCCGCGTCCGTCAGCGACAGGCGCGAAAGGCGGACGTCCGGGTCCGCGGCCACCTGCTCCAGCACGCGCACCAGGTGCTCCACCATCCGCCGGGCCGTGGCAGGCTCGAAGAGGTCCGTGGCGTACGTCAGCGCGCCGTCCACGCCGTCCGGCGTCGTCCACAGGGCCAGGTCCAGGTCCGTGCGCACGCGGGCACCGTCCAGCGCGATGCCGCGCACCTCCAGCCCCGGCAGGGCGGGCGGTCCGCCGGCCCCGTCCCGCAGCTCGAAGAGCACCTGGAACAGGGGCGAGTGGCCCAGGCCGCGCCGCAGGCGCAGGGCGTCCACCAGGCGCTCGAACGGCACCTCCTGGTGGTCGAACGCGCCCAGCGTGGCCTCGCGCACGCGGCCCAGCGCCTCGGTGAACGACGGGTCGCCGGACAGGTCCGCCCGCAGCGCCAGCGTGTTCATGAACAGCCCCACGAGCCCCTCCGTCTCGCCGCGCGTGCGGCCCGCCACGGTGGTGCCCACGACCACGTCGTCCGTGCCGGCGTAGCGGGCCAGGAGGGCGCGAAACGCCGTCTGCAGCACCATGTACAGCGTGGCGCCCGCCCGCCGGCCCGCCGCCTCCAGGCCG
>NZ_DASURI010000841.1:0-9181 GCF_036280135.1 Longimicrobium sp. | reverse complement strand
CGCTCAGCACGTACTCCGGGTCGCGGACCACGGGGTCCACGCGCACGGGGATCCACTGGGTGGTGACCTGCTCGGAGCTCACGACGGCCCAGATGAGCACGGCCAGGCCCAGGGCGGCCAGCTTGAGGCGCCAGTTGTAGGTGATCAGGCGCGTGGAGAGCCTCACCCGGCCTGCTCCCCCAGCAGGCGGCGCAGCAGCTCCGGGTGCGAGCCCGTGTCCCACTCCGTGGCGCCGATCACCTTTTTCTGGATGACGCCGTTGCGGTCGATGACGAACGACTCGGGGACGCCCGTGGTGCGGTAGGTGCGCTGGATGCCGCCGGACGGGTCGTGCCAGATGGTGAAGGTAAGGCCCAGCTGCTCGGCGAACTTCGCCACGTCGCCGCCCACCTGCCCGCCGGGCGCGGCGGCGCCCGGGGCCGCGTCCACGCTCACGGCGACGATCTTGAGCCCCCTGGGCCCCAGCTCCTGCTGCAGGCGCTCCATGGAGGGCATCTCGTCGCGGCAGGGGCCGCACCACGTGGCCCAGATGTTCAGCAGCACCACCTGGCCGCGCAGGTCCTCGAGCTTCACGGGGCGGCCCTGCAGGTCCGTGGCCGTGAAGTTGGGCGCCCGCGAGCCCACGTCCACGGGGAGAAAGCGGTCGCGCACCATCCAGCCGGCGCCCAGCAGCAGCGCCAGCAGCACGACCACGCCTCCCACGAATCCCCACTGCCGAGACTTCGCCATCGTTCCGTTCGCGTGTGTGTAGCTCGTGTGCTTCGTCGCCCGTCTGCCCATCCGCTGTTACCCGCGAGGGCGTCGTCGGAGCCATGCGGGGATGGACCGAGCGGAATGGCGGGGTTCTACCGCGGGCGAGGGCCCCCTCCCCCCGACCCCCTGCCCCTGCTTCGCGGGGGAGGGGGAGAACTGCAACGACAACGCCGACTGCGCTTCCGCGGTCACCCGCGGTTCAGGCCCGTGAGGGTCCCTCAGGAAGACAAGCCTGAGTCTCCGCCTCGCCCCACCGCCCGCCCCCGTGCAGGGGCCGGGGTATACACCCTCTCCCGCGCAGTTTGCGGGAGAGGGTGCGAGCGACAGCGAGCGGGTGAGGGCCCCCTGCCGTTTGCCCGCTATTCCCTATTCCCTATTCCCTATTCCCTATTCCCTATTCCCTATTCCCTATTCCCTATTCCCTGCCGGGAGGCGTCGCCGCGGCCGGCGCGGGCTCGGCAACCGGCTCCGCCGGCGCGGGCTCCGCCACGGCGCTGTCCACCGCGACGGAATCCACCGCCAGCGAGTCCGCGGCCGGCGCGGGCGGGTCGGGGTCCTCGCCCGCCAGCGTCACGCGCACGCCGTTGCCCATCCGCAGGCTGTCGCCCGCCGCGGGCGACTGCGCCACGATGGTCCCCGCCGGCTCCAGCGACGCCGGGTCGTATCCCACGCGGCCCACGGCCAGTCCGCCCGCCTCCAGCCGCAGACGCGCGTCCGCCAGCTGCAGGCCCACGACGTTGGGCGCGCGGACAAAGGGCGGGCCGGCGCTCAGCGTCATCGTCACCACGCTGCCCACGCCGGCGCGCTGCCCGGCGGCCGGGCTCAGCCCCAGGATGGTCCCGGACTCGCGGCGGTCCGGGATGCGGCGCCGCGCCACGCGAAAGCCGTAGCGCAGCAGGAGCGCGGTGGCGTCCGGCTCCGGCAGCCCGCGAATGCTGGGCACCTGCCGCACCTCCGGCCCCGCGCTCAGCACGATGCGTACGGTGGAGCCGCGCGCCACCTCCTCGCCCGGCAGCGGCGACTGCATCAGGACGCGGCCCTGGCGCACGCGGGGGTTGGGCATCGTCCCGCCGCGCTGCATGTCCAGCCCCGCCCGGTCCAGCGCCCGCTCCGCCTGCCCCGCCGAGCGGTTGGTCAGGTCCGGCACGGTCACGATGGCGGCGCGGCCCCAGCCGGGAAAGAAGAAGACGGTGATGAGCAGGTAGCCCAGCACGAAGCAGGTAAAGCCCGTGAGGAGCACCCACTTGAGCAGCACCCGCTCATCGAAGTAGCGGCGCACGCGGCCGCCCAGGCCGCGGTGCCAGCCGGGCCCCGGCGCGGGAAAGCGGCGCGCGGGCTTTACGCGCGGACGGGCGGGCGGCTTCACGCGGCCCTCCGCAGGCGCGCGGCGAACGCGCCGTCCACGCCCTGCCGCTGCGGCAGCACGCACAGGCGCCCCGCGTCGTCCAGCAGATCGGCATCCACCGCGCCCGCGGGCGGCTCCAGCGTCCACCCCGTACGGCCCGCCAGGAACGTCTCGACTCGCAACTCGTTCTCCTCGTGCTCCAGCGAACAGGTGGAGTAGACCAGCACCCCGCCCGGCTTCACGCACGCCGCGGCGGCGGCCAGCAGCTCGTCCTGCAGGCGCGCCAGCGACGCGATGTCGTCCTCCGTCACGCGCCAGCGGCCGTCGGGGTGGCGGCGAAAGGTGCCCGTCCCCGTGCACGGCGCGTCCAGCAGCACGGCGTCCACGGGGCGAAACGGCGGCCGCCGCCCGTCCGCCACCACGGCGCCCACGCGGTCGCCCCAGCCGATGCGCTCCGCGTTCTCCACCACGCGCCGCATGCGCCGCGCGGACAGGTCCGCCGCGGCCACGCGCCCCGCGCCGTCCGCCAGCCCCATCGCCTTGCCGCCCGGCGCCGCGGCCAGGTCCAGCACCGTGGCGCCCGCGGGGACGGCGGCGTAGCGGACGACGAGCGCCGCCGCGGGGTCCTGCACCACGGCGGGGACGGCGGCCAGCGCCTGCGCGGCGGACGCGGGGGGCAGGATGCGCAGCGAGTCCGGCGAGAAATCGACCGTCTCGCTCTCGATCTCCGCCGCCGCCAGCCGCGCCCGCGCCTCGTCGATGGAGACGTCCAGGGGGCGAATGTACAGCTCCGGGCGGAGGTTGTTCGCTTCGACGAGCGCCCGCGCCGCGTCCCTGCCCCACCGGCCGATCCACCGCTGCACCAGCCAGCGCGGGTGCGAGCCCCACGCCTCCAGGTGCGCCACGGGATCGTGCCCAAAGTCCGGGAAGGCGAACTGCGGGCGGCGCTGCATGTTCTGCAGGATCCCGTTCACCAGCCCCGCCGCGCGCGGCACGCCGGCCATGCGCACGAGCTCCACGGACTGCGACACGGCCGCGTACGGCGGCACGCTGCCCATCTCCAGCAGCTGGTACGCGCCCAGGCGAAGAACGTCCAGCACCTCGGGGTGCAGGCTGTCCACGCCGTCGCGGGCAAACTGGTTGAGCACGTGGTCAATGCGGCCGCGCAGGCGGAACGTGCCGTACACCAGCTCCTGCGTCCACGCGCGCTCGCGCGGCTCCATGCCGTGCGTGGCCGCGTCCAGGGCGCGGTCGCCCAGCTCGCCTTCGCGAAAGCGCGCCAGGGCCTCCAGCGCCGCCTGCCGTCCCACCGTGGGCTGGGGCATCCGCGTCAGTCCAGCATCCCGGCCACGGGCGACGACGGCACGGCGCGCTCGCGGCGCGGCATGCGCCCGGCCAGGTACGCCAGCCGGCCGGCCTCCGTGGCCAGGGCCATCGCGCGGGCCATGCGGACGGGCTCCCGGGCCTCGGCCAGGGCCGTGTTCATGAGGATGCCGTCCACGCCCTGCTCCATCGTCACGGCCGCGTCCGACGCCGTGCCCACGCCCGCGTCCACGATCACGGGGACGGACAGGCGCGACTTGATCGTGCGGATGTTGTACGGGTTTACCAGCCCCAGCCCGCTGCCGATGGGCGACGCCAGGGGCATCACGGCCGCGCATCCCGCGTCTTCCAGCCGCAGCGCCGTGATGAGGTCGTCGTTGGTGTACGCCAGGACGACGAAGCCGTCGGCGGCCAGCTCCCTGGCCGCCTTGAGGGTGGCGTCCACGTCCGGCAGCAGCGTCTCCTGGTCGCCGATGACCTCCAGCTTGACCCAGCTGGTAAAGCCGGCGGCGCGGGCCAGGCGCGCGTAGCGCACGGCGTCCTCGGCCGTGTAGCAGCCGGCCGTGTTGGGCAGCAGCAGGTACTCCGCCGGGTCCAGGTGATGGAGGACGCCCTCCTCCTTGGACCGGTCCAGGTCCACGCGCCGGACGGCGACGGTGACCACCTCGGCGCCGGAGGCCTGGATGGCCCGCACCATCTCGTCGTTGGAGCGGTACTTTCCCGTGCCCACCATCAGCCGCGAGCGCAGCGGCCGGTCGGCGATGACGAGAGGCGTGTCGAGCGAGACGGGTGCGTCGAGCAGGGTAGACATCAACAACGAGTGCGAAAGTGCGAAAGTGCGAGAGTGCGAAAGTCGGTTCGTGCACGGGCACGGTCCGTCTCGGCACGGATGCATCGCGCGGATTCTCCCTTGATTTCCTGAGGGAGGCGCCGCGCGATCCTGGTCCGTGCACCGGCCCATGGCGCCGACCGAAGGATCTCCTCTCCCGTGCTCGGCGCCGGATCCGGGGCACGTACCGTCCGCCGCGTTCCGTCCGCGTGGCAGAGGCGGAGCGGCCCGCCGGCAAGATCCTTCGGGGCCACGGGCGTCCAGCCACGTCGGGTCCGCGAGGGCCCCTCAGGAAATCAAACGACAACGCCACCCTGGTTGACTTCCTGAGGGAGGCGCCGCGCGATCCTGGCCCGTGCACGGGACCATGGCGCCGACCGAAGGATCTCCTCTCCCGTGCTCGGCGCCAGATGCCCAGCACCATGCCGTCCGCCGTGTTCCGTCCGCGTGGCAGAGGCAGAGCGGCCCGCCGGCAAGATCCTTCGGGGCCACGGGCGTCCAGCCACGTCGGGTCCGCGAGGGCCCCTCAGGATGACAACGGGGCGCGGACGACCCAGCCTCGGCTCCTAAGGGCGACGAGTCCGTCCCTCAGCCGCCGCCGACGAAGTGGACCAGCTCCAGGCGGTCGCCTTCGGTGACGGGGACGCCGGCCAGGGACTCGCGGCGCAGGATGTCGCCGTTGTGCTCCACGACCACCATCCGCGGGCTCAGGCCCAGGTGCTCCAGCAGCCCGGCCACGCTCAGCCCCACCGGGACCGCGCGATCGTCGCCGTTCACGCGCACCGTGATCTCCGCCGCGACCGTCGTATCCACCATCAGCTGCGTTCCTTCCAAAAATCCAGGTACGCGCGGACGGCCGCCGCGGGATCGGGCGCGTCCCACACGCCGCGCAGCACGGCCACGCCGGCCGCCCCCGCCCGCCGCGCATCCGCCGCGCGCGCCGGCGTCACCCCGCCGATGGCCACCGTCGGCACGCCCAGCGCGGCCACCTCGCGGATGCGCTCCACCCCCGCGCCGGCCCGGTCCGGGTGCGACGGCGTTTCCCAGATCGCCCCGACCAGCAGGAAATCCGGCGCGCCGTCCAGCGCCTCGCGCGCCTCGTCCGCGGAATGGACGGAGACGCCGACGACGCGCGCGTCGCCCATCACCCGCCGCGCGTCCGCCGCCGTCAACCCGCGTGCGCCCACCTGCACGCCGTCGGCGCCGGCGGCCAGCGCCACGTCCGCGCGGTCGTTGACCACCAGCCACGCGCCGCGCCCGGCGACGAGGTAGCGCAGGGCGTTCGCCATCTCCATCAGCCGCCGGCCTGTCATCCCCGGCGCACGCAGGTGCAGGCACAGGTCCGCGGCGCCGGCGGCGATCACGGCGTCCGCCGCGTCCACGAAGCCGTCGCGCGCCACCACCGCGTCGTCCGTGACGACGTGCAGCGGGGGAAGCGCGGCGGACCGTCCACGCCCGACGACGAGCTCGCGCAGGCGCGCGTCGCGGGGCTGGGGGGGTAGGCTCATCGATCGGCGCGGATCAGGCCTGCACGTCCGGCGCGCCGGCGGCGGCGGGATGCGCCTCGAAGCGGTCGCCGGCGCGCACGCCGCGGCCGCGCACCCAGTCCGCCGCGGGCATGCGGCGCTTGCCGGGCGGCTGCACCTCGCGCACGCGGACCGACGCGAAGCCGCACGCGATCACCACGCCGTCCTCGTCCGCCCGCAGCACCTCGCCGGGCGCGCCGCCCCTGTCCTCGACGACCTTCGGACGGAAGAGCTTCACCGTCCCGCGGCCTTCAAGGGGGCTCCACGCGCCGGGCACGTCGTCCATCCCGCGGATCCAGAGGGCCACCTCGTCCGCGGGGAGCGACCAGTCCAGGCGCGCCGTGTCCCGGTCCACCTTGGGCGCGTACGTGGCGCGGGCGTGGTCCTGCGGCTCCTCGCCAATGCCGCCGCTCTCCATCAGCGCCAGCGTCTCCACGAGCGCCTCGGCGCCGATCTCCGCCAACCGCGCGCCCAGCTCGCTCGCGGACTCCTCCGGCTGGATGGGCTCCTCCACGCGCAGCAGCATGGGGCCCGAATCCAGCCCCGCCTCCATGCGCATGATGGTGACGCCGGACTCCGTGTGCCCGCGCACGATGGCCCACTGGATGGGCGCGGCGCCGCGCAGCTCCGGCAGCAGCGACGCGTGGATGTTGATGGATCCCAGCCGCGGCACGGCCAGCACCTCGGGCTTGAGGATCTGCCCGAAGGCCACAACGACGGACACGTCCGCGTCCAGGGCGCGGATCCGGGCCATGAACTCGTCGCCGCGTGCCTTTTCGGGCTGCAGGACGGGGATGCCCTCCGCCAGCGCCTCCTGCTTGACGGGCGACATGGCCACCTCGCGCCCGCGCCCGGCCGGCCGGTCGGGCTGCGTGACGACGCCCACCACCACGTGCCCCTCCTCGGAAAGGGCGCGCAGGGCGGGAAGCGCGAACGCCGGCGTGCCCCAGAACAGGACCTTCACGATCTGCCCCTCAGTCTTCCTTGGCGAGCTTGCGGTACTTCTTGAGCAGCATGTTGCGCTTGATGGGCGACAGCCGGTCCAGGAACAGGATGCCGTCCAGGTGGTCGATCTCGTGCTGAAGGCAGCGCGCCAGCATGCCGTCGGCCTCGATGCGCACCGGGTTGCCCTGCTGGTCCAGCGCGTCCACCACGCACGCCTCGGGGCGGTCCACGTGGCCGGAGATGCCGGGAATGCTCAGGCACCCCTCCTCGTACTTTTCCTGGCGCCCGCGGAACTCCGCCACGACGGGGTTCAGCAGGGCCATGGGCGCGTGGCCGTCCTCCTTGACGTCCACCACGATCAGCCGCTGCGACAGGCCGATCTGCGGCGCGGCCAGGCCAATGCCGCGGGCCTCATACATGGTCTCGAACATGTCGGCCACGAGCCGGTCCAGCTCCGGACCGGGCGTGGGCACGTCCACGGCCTTTTGCCGGAGCACGTCCGCGCCCAGCAACTCGATCTTGAGGAGGCTCATGCGCCCGGCGTCCGGGAGGGCGCGGCGGGTTCGCCCGCGCGGCGGCTGATGCGCGCGCGCTCCACCACCACGGTGGACGAGCCCGTGCGCAGCTCCACGCTGTCGTCGCGCACCATGGTGATGGTGCCGATGAGGCCGCCGGCCGTGACCACCTGGTCGCCCTTCTGCAGGGCGGCCACCATCTCCGCGTGGGTCTTGGCCTGCCGGCGCTGCGGGACGATGATCATGATCCAGAACAGAAAGAACAGCACCACCAGCGGCAGGATGCTGATGAGCCCGCCGCCCGCGCGGGCGGGAGCCTGGAGCATCGAGAGAACAAGCGTTTCCATCGGGTCCGGATCCGGGTTGGTTTTGAACGGTCAGTGTACGCGCGCGTCTTAGCCCCGCGCGGCGGCGGCCTTGCCGGCGTGAAAGCGCTCCAGCCACGCGCGGCTCCAGGAACCGAAGTCGCCGGCCTGGATGTGGTCGCGCGCGTCGCGGGCCAGCTGCACCAGGAAGTGCAGGTTGTGGATGGAGAGCAGCCGCATGCTCAGCCCCTCGCCCGCCACGAACAGGTGCCGCAGGTACGCCCGCGTGTACCGCCGGCAGGTGTAGCAGCCGCAGTCCGGGTCCAGGGGCCCGGCGTCCGTGAGAAAGCGGCGCTGCTTGATGTTGATCTGCCCCTCGCCCGTGATCCACACGGCGCCGTTGCGCCCGTTTCGCGTGGGCGCCACGCAGTCGAACATGTCGATGCCCCGGCCAATGGCCTCCAGCAGGTCGTCCGGGTAGCCCACGCCCATCAGGTAGCGGGGCAGGCGCGGGGGCAGCACCGGCTCCAGCGCCTCGATCATGCTGTACATGGTGGGCTTGGGCTCGCCCACGGACAGGCCGCCGATGGCCACGCCGTGCCAGTCGCCGCCGTCCAGCGTGCCCCGCGCCGATTCACGGCGCAGGTCCGGGTAGATGCCCCCCTGCACGATGGGAAAGAGCGTCTGCTCCGGCCCCTCGGGGTCCTCCTCCGGCAGCTCCACGAAGCGGCGGCGGCAGCGCTCCAGCCAGCGCAGCGTGCGCTGGTACGCCTCCGTGGCCACCTCGCGGCTGCTCTGCCCCGGCGGGCACTGGTCAAAGGCCATGATGATGTCGGCCCCCAGCGCCCGCTCGATGCCCATCACCCGCTCGGGGGTGAACAGGTGGCGGCTGCCGTCGATGTGGCTCTGGAAGGTGACGCCCTCTTCCTCGATGACGTTGATGTCGGAGAGGGAGAACACCTGGAAGCCGCCCGAGTCCGTGAGGATGGGGCGGTCCCAGCCCTGGAACCGGTGCAGGCCGCCCATCTGCCGGACGGTCTCGTGCCCCGGGCGCAGGTACAGGTGGTACGTGTTGCCCAGGATGATCTGCGCGCCCAGCCCCTCCACCTCTTCGGGGGTGAGGGTCTTTACCGTGGCCTGCGTGCCCACGGGCATGAACACGGGCGTCTGCACCTCACCGTGCGGCAGCGTGAGGCGTCCGGCGCGCGCCGCGCCTTCCGTGGCCTGGATCTCGAACTCGAACAGCGGTCCCCCTGCGTTCCGTTGGTCCGGGTAAACCGGTAGTTTGGGGCGTGCGGGGGTTCGGGGCAAGGCGGGGCCGGATGGAACTGCGGGTTACACGGGACGGCCGGCAACGGCGTTGGACCCCGGCGACCGCCATCCGCATCCGGGGCCTTCGTGCGTCCTCGCGGGGATCGGCGGCGGGGGGCGGACCCGCGCTGCGACACTCAAGAGCCCTGTCTCGCGCCGGCGCGCTTGACAGAACGGGCTTTGGAGCAGTTCTCGAGTGGATTTAGAGTCGTCTCTCACCCGTGCTGTCATTCTGAGCTCGACTTTGGCCTTTTCCGATGTCGAGCGGCGGATTTCCCCGTCGCCACCTACAAGTTTACATTGGGTGCATGTGTCTGACACCCACCGCC
>NZ_DASURI010000840.1:0-15454 GCF_036280135.1 Longimicrobium sp. | reverse complement strand
GGCCGCCTTCAGCCAGGCCCTGGCCGAGGCGGGGCGCACGCCCGAGAGCTACCGCGCCGAGCTGGCCCGCCAGTTCGCCGACCAGACCCTCGTGCAGCGCTTCATCCGCCAGCGCACGGGCGAGATGGCGCCGCCCGCCGTGAGCGACGCCGAGATCCGCGCCTTCTTCGAGGCCAACCGGCAGCGCTTTGGCGCGCGCCCGGCCAGCGTCTCGTTCCAGCAGGTCATCGTGCGGCCCGTGGCCAGCGACTCGGCCCGCGCGGCGGCCCTGCGCACGGCCGAGCAGGTGTTGCGCGAGCTGGGCGAGGGCGCCGAGTTCGAGGTGCTGGCCCGCCGCTACGGCACGGACGGCACCCGCGAGCGCGGCGGCGACCTGGGCTGGTTCCGCCAGGGGCAGATGGTCCGCACGTTCGACCAGGTGGTGTTCGCCATGCGCCCCGGACAAACCAGCGGGATCGTGGAGACGGAGTTCGGCTTCCACATCATCAAGCTGGAGCGCACGCGCGGCCCCGAGCGCCAGGCCCGCCACATCCTCATCCGCCCCGACATTACCCAGGCGGACATCGACCGCGCCCGTCAGCGGGCCGATTCGGTGGCCACGGCCATCCGCAACGGCGCCTCGGCCCCGGAGCTGGCCGCCCGCTACGACACGCCCGACGCCGCGCGCTTCCAGGCCGACGTGCCGCTGGACCGCCTGCCGCCCGCGTTCGTCTCGGCCCTGGAGGGCGCGCAGCCCAACACCGTCGCGGGGCCCCTGCAGGTGGAGAACGGCCCCACCCCGGCCTTCGCCGTGCTGCGGGTGACCAGCCGCCAGACGGCCGGCGACTACACCGTGGACGAGCAGCGCGAGCGCATCACGCAGATGCTGCGCGAGCAAAAGTCCATGGAGCGCCTGCTGGCGGAGCTGCGCCGCGAGACCTACGTCACGGTGCGGATGTGAGCACGCCCGCGGCCGAGCCCCTGCGCGTGGACGTGCTGCTCCACCGTCTCTGTCTGACGAAGAGCCGCAGCGAGGCCAAGGCGGCGTGCGAGGCGGGGGCGGTCACGCTGGACGGCAAGCGCGCGCGGCCCAGCGACACGGTGGCGGCCGGCCGGCAGATCAACATCCGGTACCCGTCGCGGCTGCTGGAGCTGGAGCTGCTGGAGCTGCCCGGCAAGAGCGTGTCGAAGAAGGCGGCCCGCGACCTGTACCGCGTGCTCAAGGACGAAAAGATCCGCGAGGAGCCGTTCTGACCCACGGCTCGACGGATCTCGGTGGATGAACGACAGCGGCCCTCTCCGGAATCTCCGGAGGGGGCCGTTTCGCATCCCGGTCCGATCGCCGAGATTGCCCGCGCTTATTCCGGATCCGGAAAAGCAGTTGTTTCCTGAGGGGCCCTCGCGAACTCGACCGTGCATGGCTGCGTGTGGCCCCGAAGGATCTTCCCGCCCTGGCAAGGGCCCAGTCCCGTAGCGAAGTCCCTGCCCCGCGAAGGAGATCCTTCGGTCGCGCCTGTAGTCTCGTGAGCGGCGAGTCCCGCGGGAGCTCTCTCAGGAAATCAACGCCTACCCGCAGTGTTTATGCGGATTCAGTACAGAAGACAGCTCGCACACGGACACGCTGAACGAGATCGATGCAGCACACGCATGGGGTGGTGACGCCGCCGGAGCGCCGGGACGCGCTGCGGCTTTCGGATGGGCGCCGGCTCGCCTGGTCCGAGTGGGGCCCGGCGGACGGCCGGCCCATCCTCTTCTGCCCCGGCGCGGGGATGAGCGGCTGGCTGGGGTTCGGCGCGGCAGAGGTGGCGGAGCTCGATCTGCGCCTGATGGCCATCGACCGGGCCGGGCTGGGGGCGAGCGATCCGCATCCCGCCAAGACGCTGTCCAGCTGGGCGGACGACGTGGCGGAGCTCATCGGCGCGCGCGGGCTGGAGTCGCCGCTCGCTGTCGGGTTCTCGCAGGGCGCGGTGTTCGCGCTGGCCCTCGCCGGGCGCGGCCTGGTCACGGCGGCCGCCCTCGTCGCGGGGCAGGACGAGCTGGGCCATCCTGGCATCCGCCCCCTGCTGCACCCGGACGTCGCCGCGATGCTCGCGACGGTCGAGGCGGACGCGGCTGGGTTCGAGCGGCACGTGGCGGCTACGGCGACGGCGGAGTGGCTGTGGGGGCTGATCGCGGGGATGAGCAGCGAGACGGACCGCGCGCTGTACGAGCGCCCGGACTTCGCGGACGCGTATCGGACAGCGCTGGCGGAGGGCTTCGGCCAGGGCGCGGACGGCTACGCGCGCGACTTGGTGAACGCCCTGGGTCCGTGGCTCGTGCGGCCGGAGGAGGTCCACGTGCCGGTGGACCTCTGGTACGGAGTGCTGGACACCAGCACCGTCCACTCGCCGGACTTCGGCGCGACGCTGGCGGAGCGCCTGCCCCGGTCCACCCGCACGGTCGATCCGGATGCCGGCGGCTCCCTCCTGTGGACCCGCTCCCGCGACATCCTCACCCGCCTTCGCTCCCACGCCTCCGGCTGAGCCGTTTTTCTCTCGGAACCCGTCCGCGTGCCGGGTGCGTCGGGTTCCGGGATGCTCATCGGCCCATTCTGCCCCGCTCGCCTGCATCTTCGTCGGCCAAATGATGCGCCGCAGAGCCCATCGGATCGCGTCGATTGTGACAGCCTTGCTCCACAAAGGTGCACAGTTGACAGGAATTCCGATCGCTTGTAGCCTTGGCGTCAGACGTGTCGTGACTACGCTCGACGGGGAGAAAGACATGCTCGAGACGCAGCAGGAAGTGCCCGAGGCGCAGCAGCGAGTGCCCGAGTGGGTCGTGCGGTTGCGCGCGGCGGGATACAACGTGCGCATCGGTACGCTCGACGAGCCCTTGCCCGAGATCCCGGAGGCGTTCTTCTACCCTCCGCCGAGCGCGTCGCGCCGACTCGCCGAACGGTTGTCCGCGCCGTTCCGGAAGCTGCTCCGGACGAACGCCTCCACGCGTCCGGGACATGCCCCTCTTCCTTGACGCGTGCGCGCTCGCCAAGCGATATCTGCACGAGGGCGAGAGCACGCGGAGGATGCGCCAGATCACGGGCGGCTTTGACCGGTGGGGCGGCTTCATCGTCTCCAGCCTCATCGAGCCGGAGGTGATCTCGGCATTCGGCAAGTACGCCCGCGGCAAGACGCCGCACGAAAAGCACTACTACAGCCTTCACCCGCAGGTGGTCGACGCCTTGCGTCGGGACCTGAGCCGCCCGGCGTTTACGATCGTTCCGCTCTCCGACGACCAAGTGGAAGCGGCGGCGGATCTGCTTCGGGCACACCCGGAGTACGCCATTGGGGCGGCGGACGCCATTCACCTCGCGACAGCGCTGGCCCTGGTGGCGCAAGGCGGGCGGCTCGTCTTCGTCACGGCGGATCGGGGCTTGGCCGAGGCGGCGCGGGAGAGCGGGCTCACCGTGTTCAACCCGCTCCAGCAGCGGCCCGAGGAGCTGGAGGCCCTTGCCGGGGCGAGTGACTGACGTAGAAACCTGGAACGGAGAACCATGAACACGCGCCACCAGCCCGACCTGTCCACACGCCCCCGCGTCGCCATCACGCTGGGAGACCCGCGCGGCATCGGGCCGGAGGTCACGGCGGCGGCGCTGGCGGACGCGGAGGTCGCCGCGGCGGCGGACTTCGTCCTCGTGGGGCCGGACGCGCTCCTGCGGACCGGCGCGGGCGACGTCTCCGCCGGGGCATGGACGGCGGCGGACGGTCCGGCCGCGGCCGGGCGGGTGGCGGGCGAGGCCATCCGCATCGCCGTGGGGATGGCCCTGGCGGGCAAGGTGGACGCCATCGTGACGGCGCCCATCGAGAAGAACGCGTTTCGTGCCGGCGGGTGGCACTACCCCGGCCACACGGAGATGCTGGGCGAGCTCACGGGCGCCCCGGACGTGGTGATGATGATGGCCGCCGAGCGCACGGCCCTGGGCGGTGCCCTGCGCGTGGTGCTTGCCACGACGCACCTGGCCCTGCGCGACGTTCCCGCCGCGCTCTCGGCGGACCTGCTGGTGCGCCAGGCGCGCCTTACGGCGGACGGGCTGCGGCGGCTGTGGGGGATCGCCGCGCCCCGGATCGCGCTCTGCGCCGTGAACCCGCACGCGTCCGACGGGGGGCTGTTCGGGGACGAAGAGGCGCGCATCGTGGAGCCGGCGCTTGCCGCCCTGGCGGACGCGGGGGTAGCCGCGCGGGGCCCCATCCCGGCGGACACCGTCTTCACCCGCGCCGTCCGGGGCGAGTTCGACGCGGTGGTGGCGCCGTACCACGACGTGGGGATGGCCGCGTTCAAGACGGCCGCGTTCGGCGCGGGGGTGAACGTGACGCTGGGGCTGCCGTTTCCGCGCACGTCGCCGGACCACGGGACGGCGCTGGACATCGCGGGGACGGGCCGGGCGGACCCGTCGTCCATGAAGGAGGCCATCCTCCTGGCGGTGCGGCTGGCGCGGCGTTTTGACAGGGCGGCGGATCGGGACTAAATTCTTCCGCAATCCGCGCTTGCAATAATCCTCCCCGCGGAAGTTCTCGCGTGATCAGGCTTACATCGGTCTACAAGGAGTACCCGCGCTCCGGCACGGCACTCCGCGACGTGACGCTGCACGTCAACAAGGGCGAGCTGGTGTTCCTCACGGGCCACTCCGGCGCGGGAAAGAGCACCGTGCTTCGCCTGCTGCAGATGGCGGACCTGCCCTCGGCGGGCGAGGTGCGCGTCTCCGGCTATTCGTCCAAGCTCATCCGCCGGCGGGAGATCCCCCTGCTGCGGCGAAAGCTGGGCGTGGTGTTCCAGGACTTTCGCCTGCTGCGCGACCGCACGGCCGAGGAGAACGTGGCGTTCGCCCTGGAGGTAACGGGCACCAAGCGCTCCGCCATCGGCCCGCGGGTCAACCGGCTGCTGGCGCAGGTCGGCCTCGCCCACAAGGCGCGGGCCTTTCCCGACGAGCTCTCCGGCGGCGAGCGCCAGCGCGTGGCCGTGGCGCGCGCCCTGGCCAACGAGCCGCTGGTGCTGCTGGCGGACGAGCCCACGGGCAACCTGGACGAGTGGGCAGCCAAGGGCGTCTTCGAGCTGTTCCGGGAGATCAACGCCATGGGGATGACGGTGCTGATGGCCACGCACGACCTGGCGCTCGTCCGCGCGCACCCCGAGTACCGCGTGGTGGAGCTGGCGCAGGGGTCCATCGTGTACGACTCGTCGGCCGCGGCCCTGGAAGCGGAGAAGGTGTAATGCCGTACGCCCTTCGCGAGGCCCTGGCCGCCTTTCGCCGCACGCCCATGCTCACGGGGCTGTCGGTCATCGCCATCGCCTTTGCCCTGTTCGTCATCGGGCTCTTTGGGCTCACGGCGTTCAACATCCGCCGCGCCATCGAGAAGGTGGAGGAGAAGGTGGAGATCGTGGCCTACCTGACGGACGAGGCCACGGACACGCAGCGGGCGAGCGCCGAGCAGGAGATCCGGGCCCTGCCGCAGGTGGCCGGCGTGCGCTTCGTGAACAAGACCGAGGCGCTGGCCACGGCCATGGCCGAGATGGAGGAGTTCAAGGACATCGCCGGCGACCTGGAGAACAACCCGCTCCCGGCCAGCTTCGAGGTGCGGATGAAGCCCGGCAGCGCCAGCCCGGCCGAGGTGGAGCGCGTGGCCAAGCGCATCCAGGCGTACGCGTTCGTGGAGGAGGTTCGCTACGGCCGCGACTGGCTGGACACCATCTACATGCTGCGCCGCATTGCCGCGGGCGTGGCCATGGTGATCGGCGGGGCGTTCGCGCTGGTGGCGGCCATCGTCATCGCCACGGCCGTGCGCATCACCGTGTTCGCCCGGCGCGAGGAGATCGGCATCATGCGGCTGGTGGGCGCCACGGACGGCTTCGTCCAGCGCCCGTTCCTCCTGGAAGGCCTGGCCAGCGGGCTGCTGGGCGGCCTGCTGGCGGCGGGGCTCACCTGGGCCACGTACCGGCTGCTGGGCAGCACCATGTTCCGCGTGGAGTGGGTGCCCGCCGAGTGGATCGTGCTTACCGTGATCGGGGGAACGGCGTTCGGCCTGCTGAGCAGCCTGATCGCCGTGCGCCGCCACCTGTCGCAGGTGTGACGATGAACGGAGTGCGCCGCGCCGCCCTGGGGGTGCTGCTCGCCGGCCTTGCCGCGCTGCCCTTTGCCGTGGGCGCGCAGCAGGACCCCGCGCGCGAGATCAGCGAGAGCCAGCGCCGCCTGCAGCAGATCCGCCAGGAGCGGCAGCAGCTGCGGGGCGAGCTGTCGCGCATCCGCAGCCGCGTGGGCGACGTCTCGGCCGAGATCCGCAACATCCAGCGGCAGCAGCAGGTCTCTGCGTCACTGCTGCGGGAGATCAACCTGCAGCTGGACGAGACGGCCCGTAAGATCGACGAGACGACGGCGGAGATGATCGCCACGCAGGGCGAGCTGCAGGACAAGCGCGACCAGCTCAACCGCCGGCTGCGCGACATCTACAAGCGCGGCCCCGTGCACAACGCGCAGGTGCTGCTCACGGCGGACAGCTTCAGCGACCTGCTGAACCGCTACAAGTACCTGTACCTGGTGGCCCGGCGCGACCGCTCGCTGGTGTCGGAGGTGTCGGAGCTGGCGCGGGAGCTGGAGATGCGCGAGCACGAGCTGCGGCGCAGCCTGAGCGACATCCAGTACCTGCAGTCGGAGCGTGAGCAGGAAAACGCCACGCTGGCCACCCTGCGCGCGTCGCGGGGCGCCACGCTCACGGAGCTGCGGACGACGGAGCGGCGCGCGAACACGCGCCTGGAGTCGCTGGCCCGCGACGAGCGCAGGATGACGGGCGTGATCGCGGACCTGGAGCGCCGCCGCCGCGAGAACGAGCGCCGCGCAGCCGCAGCCGCGGCCGCCGCGCCCGGGAACGCCAACCGTCCCCCGCCCCGCCCCGCCCCGTCCACCATGACGACGGCGGACCTGGGGGCGCTGGACTGGCCCGTGGGTGGCCGCGTGGTGTACAGCTTTGGCCGGGCCACGCAGAGCAACGGGACCACCATCCGCTACAACGGCATCGGCATCGGCGCGGCGGCGGGGACGGCGGTGCGCGCGGTGGAGGCCGGGACGGTGGAGATGGCGGCGCCGTTCGAGGGCTACGGCCCCACGGTGGTCGTCAGCCACGGCGGCGGCTACTACTCGCTGTACCTGTACCTGCGCGAGATCCACGTGCGTCCGGGCGCGCAGATCACCAAGGGCCAGACCATCGGCACGGTGGGTGGCGAGGGGACGCCGGAGGGTGCGCACGTGGAATTCCAGATCCGCGAGCCGGGCGGCGCGGCCGTGGATCCCATCACGTGGCTGCGCCGGCGCGGATAGAACGGCAGTGCGAGAGTGCGAAAGTGCGAGAGTAACGGCGGACGCGCGTAGCGCGCCTCGAGCCTGAGCGGGTAAACCCGCCGCTGGGAAAGCCATAAGCCCCGTCTCGGCTCGCTGACGCTCGCCGAACGGGGCTTCCACTTCTCCGGAGGCGGAGCTCGCGCGGGTCGCCGTTGTCGTTGCCGGCCGTTCGCTGTAACCTGTCCCCTGTAACCCGCAGCTGCGGTTTGCAGGCTATTCCCTATTCCCTGTTCCCTATTCCCTGCAGTTCATGCCGCTCCCTCCCGTCTACGGCCACGCCGACGCGCGCGCCATGCTCGCGTCCGCCGCGCGCGCGGGCAACCTGTCGCAGTCGCTGCTGGTGCACGGCCCCGCCGGCATCGGCAAGGAGCGCATGGCGATGTGGCTGGCGCAGCGGGTGATGTGCGAAGCGCCGCGCGCCGACGGGCCGTGCGGCCAGTGCCGCAGCTGCCGCAGCATCGACCGGCTGGAGCATCCGGACGTCCACTGGTTCTTTCCCCTCCCCCGCCCCGACGCGGCCACGCCCGAAAAGCTGCGCGACAAGCTGGAGGAGGCGCGCGGCGTCGAGCTGGAGGCGCGCCGCGCCAACCCGCACCACGTGCCGCAGTTCGACAAGGCGCCCGCGTACTTCATGGGCACCATCCAGAACCTGCAGCGCCTGGCCGGCATGCGCCCCGCCGTGGGCTCGCGCAAGGTGTTCGTCGTGGGCGACGCGGAGGCCATGGTGCCCCAGGAATCCAGCCAGGAGGCCGCCAACGCGTTCCTCAAGCTGCTGGAGGAGCCGCCTGCGGACACCACGCTCATCCTCACCTCCTCCAACCCCGGCGCCCTGCTGCCCACCATCAAGTCGCGCGTGCTGCCCATCCGCCTGCTGCGGCTGACGGCGGACGAGGTGCGCGACTTCCTGGTCCGCGAGCTCAAGATGGCGGATGGGGAGGCCGCGTCGCTCGCGGCCGTGTCGGAAGGCGCGATCGGGCGGGCGCTGCGGCTGGCACCCGCGGGCGGAAACGCGGGGACGCTGCAGCGCCAGCGCGAGACGGGGCGCGAGCTGCTGCAGGCCGCCCTGGCGGACAGCGAGGCGGCGCGGTTCGCGGCGGCCAACGCCGTGGCGCCGTCCGGCGCGCGCGGCGAGTTCACGGGGACGCTGGAGTCGCTGGCGCTCTGGCTGCGCGACCTGATGGCCATCGCCGCCGGCGCGCCCGACACCGTGGCCTACGCCGGCGCGGACGAGGCGCTGCTGCGCAGGCTGGCCAGCCGCCCCGGCCTGCGCGCCGAAGGTGTGGCGCGCGCCATCCTGCACGTGCAGGAAGCGCAGGAGATGGCCGGCGGCAACGTGAATCCGCAGCTGATCCTGTCGGACCTGCTGCGTTCCGTGCGGCGTGCGCTGAGCTGAACAGCAGTGCGAAAGTGCGGGAGTGCGAAAGTGCGAAAGTAACTGCGACAATGGCGCGGAGATTCGCCCTCACGGCTGTTGAAGCCTCGTTCGGTGAGCGCAGCGAATCGAGACGGGGCTTATGGCTTCCCCAGCGGCGGGTTTATCCGCTTCGGCCGGGCGTCCGCTGCCGTGCCGGATCCCTGCTTGTGCCCGCACTTTCGCACTTTCGCACTCTCGCACTGCCGTCTCCCTTGACGCGCCATCCGTTTGCGGCACCAGGGCACGGATGTCCCACCCGCTGCGGAACCGCATCCCGACGCATTCACCGATGACCGACGACCGCTCCTTTACGCACTTGGACGAGCACGGCCAGCCGCGCATGGTGGACGTGGGCGACAAGCCCGTCACCCGCCGCACGGCCGTGGCGGAAGGGTTCATCCGCATGGCGCCCGAGACGCTGGCCGCCATTGTGGCCGGCGACACGCCCAAGGGCAACGTACTCGTCATCGCCCGGCTGGCCGGAATCATGGGGGCCAAGCGCACGCCCGACCTCATTCCCCTGTGTCATTCCATCCCGCTGACGTCGGTGGAGGTGGATGTCAAGCCCGACGATTCCCTGCCCGGGCTGCGCGTTTTGGCCATCGTTACAGTGGACGCAAAGACCGGGGTGGAGATGGAGGCGCTCACCGCCGTATCGTGCGCGCTCCTTACCGTTTACGACATGTGCAAGGCGCGCGACCGCGGGATGGAGATGGGTGGCGTTCGCCTGCTGCGCAAGGAAGGTGGACGCAGCGGGGTGTGGCGAGCGTCCACGGAGGGGTGAGCGGGCATACCGCTTGCTCAATGGGGGTCCGACCTGTGCACACCACGGAGGACCATCCATGCAGTCACTGATCCTGAAGCTGCAGGCCGAGGTCGAGGCCCGCAAACAACAACGCTGGGATCTGCCCGCCTCGGCCCGCGCGGCCATCGTGGGCAGCACGCTGTGCCTGGCCGCCTTTTTCATGGGCGCCAAGTCGGCGGAGTCCGGCGTTGTCGTGCAGTGGAAGGAACGCCTGGGAGTCATCGCGCCGGAAGGCGCGCTGGAGCTTCAGCGGGTCGAGATCGACCGGCTGAAGAGAATTCACGAGAACTCCGCCAAGTTCGGCATTCCGGCGGACCTTGCCGAGCGCATCGAGGACATTGCCCTGGCCGAGGGCATCGAGCCGCACGTGGCCTTTGGCTTGGTGCGCGCCGAGAGCGAGTTCAACCGCCGGGCCGTGAGCCCCGTGGGCGCCGTGGGCCTCACGCAGCTCATGCCCAGCACGGCGCGGTACTTCAAGAACGGGGTGAACCGCGAGGACCTGTTCGACCGCGACACCAACCTGCGCATCGGCTTTCGCTACCTTCGCACGCTCGTGGTAAAGTACAACGGCAACCTGGAGCTGGCCCTGCTGGCCTACAACCGCGGTCCGGACCGCGTGGACCAGCTGCTGCGGGCCGGGCAGGACCCCAACAACGGGTACGTCTCCATGGTGCTGGGCCGGGGCAAGCGCGCCCGCTGGTAGCCTGCGCTGCCTGATCCGCCCAACGCGTGTCGCCCCGTCCGGCTCCTGCCGGGCGGGGCGACTCGGTTGATGGGCACGTCCTCCGCCTGTTATACGGGATCCGGAAAGCAGCTTTTTCCTGAGGGACCCTCGCTAACTCGACCCGTGCAAGGATGTGTGCGGCCCCGAAGGACCTTGCCCGTCGCCGCTCGGTCGCGGCGACCGCGACGGATGCCGGCCTGCGTAGTCCACGGTCGGAAATTCAGGCCCCTCGGCTCGGAAAGGAGATCCTTCGGTCGGCGCCAGAGTTCGCGCACGGACAGGGATCGCGCGGCGCCTCCTCAGGAAATCAAAAACGGTGAGGAGGATCAGTGATGTGCGCGGCTGGGTTCTCCCTTCCCCCACGCCGTTTGTGGGGGAAGGGTCGGGGATGGGGGGCGCTCCGCCTGTGCAAGCACTCGATCTGCCCGCCGACCCGCCCTACGAGTTCTCGACGTTCGACAGGTAGTTGCCCAGCACGCGGTTGGTGGCGTTGAGCACGGCCAGCGCGGCGGAGCGGTACGTGTCGCTCGTCGCCAGCGACGCGCCGATCAGCGGGTTCACGTTGTCCGTGCGCAGCAGCACCACCACGAGGTCCGTGTCGAATGCACGCACGCTCTTGATGCCCACGAGCGAGAACTGCATCCGCCCGTTCAGGATGCCCGCCAGGGCGCCCAGCGTGGCCTGTGCGGCGTGGCGCAGCTCCATGGCGTTCCCCGTCTCGCCCTCCACGGCGTCGGCAAAGGTCTGTCCGCCCCACTCCAACTCCACCTCGGCGCGGGCGCGGCCAAAGCGGGGCATGGCCATGCGCGCGGAGACAAAACGCACGCGGCGGCGCGGCTCCGGCATGGCCAGGTAGCTCACGTGCACCTCGGCGTCATCGGCGCGCAGGCCGTCGCGGGCCAGGATGCTGCGCACCAGCATCTCCACGGGTGCGTCCGTGCGCTCGCACACCAGCCAGATGCGCAGGGGTGCGTCGTCGTCCACGATCACGCGGCGGATGCCCTCGAGCCCCAGGAGCTCGCTCTGCAGGCGACCCCGCGCGTCCGCGTCCAGTGCGGGTGACGGCATGGCGGTGAGAATCATCGGTGATTTGGGGAGGATGGGGAACGTTGGGGCGGGATCGACGCGGTGTCAAGTTCCTGGTGTATACGATATACGTGCGGATCGTGTAGACGATGGATACGCCCGCCCGTCACATCATTTGTTCCCTGCCTTTTCCGCCGTGCCGCATTACCCGATCCGTGTCGTCCCGATCCCGGCCCGCGGCGGACGCGCATCAACGAATCGCCGGACCTTCATCCGTTCCCCTTTCCTGTTCAGGACGATTTGCGCATCATTGCCACGCGTCCGCGGCGCGCGGGCGATCCACATCCATCCAACGGAGGACGAGATGCGCAAGCTCAAGCTGTCGCTGGATTCGCTGCAGGTGGAGTCGTTCGCGGCCACGGGGAGCGAGCCCGTGCGCGGCACGGTGCCGGGCCACGAATGGACGGAGTACGCCGACGAGTCGTGCTTTGGCACGTGCGACGGCGGCTGTACGCGGGACGGCTCGTGCGTGAACCCGTGCGGAACGGGCTACGCGTCGTGCTATGGTACGTGCTACGCCAGCTGCGGCGGCACCTGCGACGCCACCTGCGGCTGCCCGCCCAACACCGGGTACACGTACTGCGACTGCCAGACGTGGGAGACGTGCCCGGGGGCCAGCATCTGCGCGTAGGGAACTGCAGGGAATAGGGAACAGGGAATAGGGAATAGCGGGCTACGGCCTCGGAAGGGACAAAGAACGCGCCGCCGGCGATCTACTCGCCGGCGGCGCGTTCGTCATATCCGGCCCCGCGCGGCTAGAAGCGCAGGAGGGCCGCGGCGCCGCGCAGGTCGGCGATGGCGTTGGCGTCGGCGAACTGGATGTCGGCGCCCTGCTGCTCGGCCAGGCGCACCATCTCCTCCAGCACGTCCACCGTCTCCATGGTCTCGTTGCCGTCGTACGGGCAGCGGTTGACGTCGCGGACGAAGACAAAGCCGCACTGGCTGCAGCGCGCGCCCTGCGTCTGCCCGTCGCGGGCGACGACGAGCGTGTCGACCTTGCCCTCCTGGAGCGCCGTGAGGGTGCCCTGCAGGCCGGCCGTGGCCAGGTAGTCGTGGCGGGCGCGGTCGCGCACCTGCTCCAGCAGCTCCTGGCTCTCGCGCTCCTGCTCCTGCCTGAGGTGCGGCTCCAGGCGCGCCAGGATCTCGGCCGCGGGGCCGTCCACGGGCGCGGGACCCGTGTGGATCACCAGGTCGGCAACCGTCTGCGGCAGGAACTCCTTGAAGCGGGCCACGTTCTGGTCCGTGCCCATGAGCACCAGCGCCGAGGGCTGGTAGCGTGCCACGAACTTCTCCACCTCGTCGGCGAAGTCCTTGAAGAAGTGGCGCATCTCCTCGAGCTTGTGCCGCTGGAAGCGCTTGTGCGAGTAGCCCCCCGCCTGCACGTGGTGGTTGGTGGTGGGCGCCAGCGGGTCGCCGTGGAACTCCAGCTCGTCCAGCAGGGTGCCCAGGTGCACGCTCAGGATGCGCACGTGCTCGCGGTCCATGAGGATCACGCCGTAGTGCTCGTAGCTCTTGAGCACCTGCGCCAGCGGACCCACGACGGGCCGGTCGGCCACCACCAGCCGGTTTTGCACGGGCACGGGGAACTGCAGCGTCTCGAACCAGTCGCCGTCCACCTCGGCGTAGATCACCACGCCGCGGTTGCTTTCGTCGAAATCGGTGTCCAGCCACGCCAGGATGCGCTCGAACAGCGTGCCCATCCCGGACTCGTTGCCGTTTCCGGTGGTGATGGGGCGGTTGCCCTCCAGCTCCTCGAACTGCGCGCGCTTCTGCCCCAGGAACACGTGGTGGTTGCGCTTGTTGTTGCTGTCCACCGACATGTCCAGAAAGAGGGAGAGCACGGGCTTTCCACCATTCTGCCGCTGGATCAGGCGTTCGAGATCCTGTCTGCTGATCATGGTCTGGCTGGGTTCTGACTGGTTGGCTGACTTGCCCCGGCGGGCCATCTCCGAATCCGTCCGCGCCCGACTTGCAAGAAGGCTGCCCATCCGCTTCCGCACCGCACGCGCCCGCCGCCTGTCTCCCAAGTATTTGTCAGCACTACAGTTGAGGTCTCGGAACCTCAAGCATTTAAAGATTGTTCTCACGCAGAGGGAGCAGGGGCAGCAGAGTACTGCATTTCCGCGCAGGCTGGGGTACTCTGCTGCCCCTGCTCCCTCTGCGTGAAAATGCAGTTGCCTGGACCCGACCGTGCGCATGGGTTTATTGGAGCAAGGCAGTTTTGTTGTTACGACGAATGTGCAGAGGACGAGATGAGCGACCTGGACTTCAGGACGTATTGGGATAGCGCGTACACCTGGGAAGACTACCTCAACGGCGAGGTAAAGAAGCTGGAAGAGCTGTGGCGCGGCGTGTACGCCCGGGCCGTGGTGCCGGAGTGGGCGCTGGAGCGCGGCGGGACGATCGGCGACTGGAAGATGCTGGTGATCACGGAAGACTGGTGCGGCGACGCCAGCAACACCGTGCCCGTGATGGCGCGCCTGGCCGAGGTGCTGCCCAGCATCCAGATCCGCCTGGTAAAGCGCGACGAGAACGCGGAGCTCATGGACGCGTTCCTCACCAACGGATCGCGCTCCATCCCCATCGCCGTGGTGCTGCGGCCCGACTGGACCGTCGCCGGCACCTGGGGCCCGCGCCCCGCCGAGCTGCAGGACTTCGTGCTGACGGAAAAGAAGGCCGGCCTGCGCCCCGTGGACGACATCTACCGCGACGTGCGCCGTTGGTACGCCAAGGACCGCGGAGAAACCACCCTGCGCGCCCTGCTCGACATCATGGCCGCCGGCTGATCCCCGTCCATCCCGGGGAAAGAAGGGCGCGGAGAGAAGCCGGGTCTCCGCGCCCTTCCTGATCCCGCGATTCCCTGGAGAACGCGAAAACCCCCGCGGCCGCTGCGAAGGCAGCAACCGCGGGAGTTCTCGAACATGCGCCCGACAGGATTCGAACCTGTGACCTCTAGCTCCGGAGGCTAGCGCTCTATCCAGCTGAGCTACGAGCGCGCATGTGGATCGAAGGAGGCAAATAAGCCGAGTTCTGTCCCCGTCGCCGGGGGAGGATCATTTCTCTGGGACCGGCGTTGCCGCCGGCCTCGTGCAGCCTACCCGGGACTGGTGACGGAGCGGGCAGCTCCTCGTCCCTGCTCGGCCTTGCTCCGGGTGGGGTTTGCCGTGCCACGACTGTCGCCAGCCGCGCGGTGCGCTCTTACCGCACCGTTTCACCCTTGCCTGAGCCCGAAGGCCATCGGCGGTCTGCTTTCTGTTGCACTGTCCGTCGCCTCGCGACGCCCGGCCGTTAGCCGGCACCCTGCCCTGTGGAGCTCGGACTTTCCTCGACGCGCAATGCGCGCCGCGATCCTCACTCGCCTCCCACGACCCGTGTTGTCAAACCTTCAAAGTGCCCAGGAGAGGACTCGAACCTCCACGCCGGTTAAGGCACCAGATCCTTAGTCTGGCCTGTCTACCAGTTTCAGCACCTGGGCAGGTGCATCGGGGTGTGCCGCGAAACAGTGCTCCCGAGAGGACTCGAACCTCCACGAGCTTGCGCCCACTAGATCCTGAATCTAGCGCGTCTACCAATTCCGCCACAGGAGCATGAACCGGTTCGCCGGCCTACCCGTCCAACGTCTCAAACCCATCCATCGAAGGTGCGCCCAGAGAGATTCGAACTCCCGACCTTCTGATCCGTAGTCAGACGCTCTATCCAGCTGAGCTATGGGCGCACAAGCCTTCCAACCCGCGTGACCGCGAAAGTGCACCGGGTAGGAATCGAACCTACAACCTTGGGATTAAGAGTCCCCTGCTCTGCCAATTGAGCTAACGGCCCAGGGGTCTCAGAGGATAGACGCCGGCCCGCGGGCCGGATGGCCTATTCCCCGGCGTTCGAGACGGCCTGGAGTGCCTCGTCGCGGCTCCCGTGGATGGGGAAGACGCGGTCGAGACCGGTGATCTCGAAGATCTTGCAGATGTTCTGGTCGGCACAGACGATCGCCAGCGAGCCGCCCGCCGGGCGCAGTCGCTTCACGCCGCCAACGAGCACGCCGAGGGTCGTGGAATCGATGAACGTGGCCTTCGACAGGTCGACCACGAC
>NZ_DASURI010000839.1:0-16446 GCF_036280135.1 Longimicrobium sp. | reverse complement strand
CTCACGAGGGTGAGGAGCTTGGGAATGCGGTTCATGCGTACGTCCTCCAGGAGGGTGGGAGGATGGAAAGTGCCGGCCCGGGGGAGTCTGGATCGACGATAGCTCCTACTGGATGCCAATGCGCAAAGTTCCAACCTTATTACGGCTGAATCCAAGCGAATGCAGGCGCGACGGGTTTCCGTCCCGGAGAGGGCCGGGACGGAGTGCTGGTTCCGAGTTCAGGGGGAGACGCCGAGCTCGTCCCGTATGACCTGGAGCAGTGCGTCGTATGCGTCGCGTCCCTGTGGCCCCACGGCGCCCGTGGCCATCAGCGCCCGGGCCCAGGTCACCGCGCGCCGCGCCTCGTCCGCGTGGCCCAGCCGGGCGTGGCCGGCGCCGTAGTTCACGACCGACGAGAGCACGAACTCCGCGGGGGCCGTGGCGTGCCGGCGGACGGGGCTGCGGTCCGCGGGGTGCGTGACGGGGCCCGCCAGCCGCGCGATGTCCACGTCCGCCATCCGCGCGGCGAAGTCCCCGCCCGGCATCCACGTGTACGGCTCGTCGTCCGTCGCCTCGTCCCACGGGCGCAGGGTGTACACGGGCCCGTCCCAGCGCGGCCACGCCGCGTCCTTCACGGCGTCGGTCTCCGTCGTGCCCGCCAGGGTGAGGGGGCGCAGCGAGCCGTCCAGCGTGCCCCGCGCCCACAGCGTCCCGGCGATGCTTCCCAGCCGGCCGTAGTCTTCCTCCGCCGGTACCCAGTCGGTGCCGCGCAGCGCCTCGGGCGGGACGGGGTAGCCCGCCCGCGCGGCCATCTGCCGCACGTACCAGGGAAACTCCAGGAAGCCCACGAGCCCCACGGTCACGTCCGGGCGCAGCCCCTCCGCCTGCTGCACGGCCACGACGGGAAAGTAGTCCCAGTCGCCGTTCAGCAGCAGCACGGCGTCGCGCGGGGCGGAGCGCAGGATCCAGCGCCCCATCTCCATCACGGGCCCGGGGATGAAGCCCAGCTCCACCACGCGCCGCGCCGCCAGCCGCTCCGCCGCGCTGTCCTGCCGCAGGGTGCCGCTGATCCAGTAGCTGAGCCACGCGTTGCCGTCCGCGGGGTCGCACTCCACGGCGCGCCGGGCGTGGATCCACGCCGTGTCCCGGGCCGACGCGTCCTCCGTGTACCCGGCCGTATGGATCCGGGCGATCAGGTCGTGCGCCTGGGAGTGGCACTCCCGCCGCTCGAGCGCCTGGTCCGCCGCCTCCAGCGCGCCCTCCTCGTCGCCCAGGCGGAACAGGACCTCGCCCTTCCACGCGAGCAGGTCGGGATCGTCCGGCCGGGCCGCCAGCATGGGCTGGAGCGCGACGAGCGCGGTGTCGTACTGCTGCGCGTAGAACGGCCGCAGCACCCCGTCCAGGGTCTGCGCGTGGGCGGGCGCGGCGCCGGCGCACGGGAGCGCGGCGGCGAGCAGGGCAAGGAGGCGTCTCATGAAACGGGCGGGGAAGGGAGATGAAGCGGCGCCGCGCCCGCCCCGGGGAGGGACGGGCGCGGCGCGAGGGGCTACCACTGGATGGTGCCCTGCTTGCTGGTATCCACCTGGTCTGCCTCGCCGGTGCCGAACAGAAAGCTCTCCGTCTGCTTGAAGAGGAACTGCTTGGCCTCGGGGTCGCGCAGGTTCAGGCCGTAGTGGTTGATGAGCATCGTCTGCTGCTTGAGCCACTCCTGCCAGCACACGTTGCAGATCTCGCCCTGGATGCGCTTGCCCAGGTCGTTGTTGAACGGCGCGTACGGAAGCCCCGCCCGGGTCTGTCCGCAGCGCACGCAGGTGACGTCGGCCATCGCGGTGCCTTGCTGGAATGGGATGGTGCCCCGCGTCGGTGCGGTGCAAGCCGGAATGTAATGCCGCGCGCAAGCCTCCGTCCAATGCCGCGATTGCCAAAGGGGCCGGCGCCGCGGCATGTTCCCCGTCCCCGAGCGGACCCGGCACCCGGAGATCGGAGCGGCATGCAGACGGAAAAGGCAGTCCCGGCCAGCGTGGACGACTACGTCGCGGGCTTCGCGCCGGACGTCCGCGAGGTCCTGGAGCGCATCCGCGCCACGGTTCGCGGGGCCGCGCCGGACGCGCGCGAGGCCATCAAGTACGGCATGCCGGCCTACCTGCTGGAGGGCAGCCTGGTGTACTTCGCCGCGTTCAACAAGCACGTCGGCTTCTTTTGCACCACGACGGGCGGCGGCGTGCTGGCGGACGAGATGGCGCCTTACGCCGGGCCCAAGGGCTCGCTCAGGTTCCCTTTCGGCAAGCCCGTCCCGTACGACTTGATCGAGCGGATCGTACGGTTCCGCGTGGACGAGAACCGGGCCGCCGCCGCGGCGAAGCCCAAGAAGAAGTAGAGACGCGGATCCGCATGCCCGAGCCCATCCCCGCCCGCATCAGCGACGACGGCCGCGTGGCCACCTGGAACCCGGCCATGACCTTCGCGGGCCAGGTGCTCGTCCGCGTGCGCCTGCCCGAGGGCATCACCGAGGAGCGCCGGTCCATGAACAGCGGCCGCGCCCGCGTGCGCGAGGGCGAGCGCATCGAGGCCATCCTCGCCGACGAGCGCCTGTGACCGTCCGGGGATCGTCACCCGTCCTCCATCATCCATCCTGTCCATGCGCATCGACATGAACGCGGCGCTACGCGACCTGTACACGCCCGCGGTGGCCTCGCTGGCCGGCATCACGGCCCCGTTCTCCGGCGTCTCGCGGCCGCTGCTGATAGACGTGCCGGCGTCGTATCACGATGCGCCGGTCAAGCTGATGATCGTCGGCCAGCAGACGCGCGGATGGGGTGGGACGTGCGAGACGGTGGATGACCTGACCGCGTTCTACACCACGTTCGAGCTGGGCCGCACGCAGCGGCGAAGCCAGTTCTGGCAGGCGGCGCACACGCTGCACGGCGCCCTCAACCCCGAAAGCCTCGAGGGCGGGTTCCTGTGGTCCAACCTGGTGAAGGTGGACCAGGGCGGCGGGCGACCCAGGTCGCCGGGCCTGGAAGACGCTGTTTGCGGCCTGGACCTGCTGCAGGGAGAAATCCGGGTGACGCGGCCGGATGTCGTGATCTTCTTCACCGGTCCCTCGTACGACGGGCGCCTGGCGAGCACGTTTCCTGGCGTGGCCTTCAACCGCGTGTCCGGGAACCTGTTCCAGCTGCAGCACCCAGCGCTGCCCGCGCAAAGCTATCGCACGTATCATCCGCGTTACCTGCGGCGCTCCGGCCGCTGGAAGGTGCTGGACGAGATCGCGACCCGCTGCCGCGCCGCCGCCTGACGCAATCGCGTCGTACATCCCACGAACGGAACCCACTGATGACGGATCACGAGCACGACGAAGACGAGGGGCCGTACCCGGTGACGGCGCTGGTATCGGCCCTGTGGCGCTTTTCCGGCGGCGAGCCGTTCAGCGACGCGGCGGAGTTCAACCGGCGGGTGAGCCAGTACCACGTCGACATCACGGACGAGGACACGTGGGAGCCCGACGAGGTGGCGCTGCCCATCCCCCGCGTGATCGTGAAGTGGTTCGGCCTGGAGTCGCCCACGGCCGACGAGTACACCGACTACACGCTGGAGCTGGAGGCCGACGACGGCGCGCGCTTTACGGCGGGGGAGCTGCTGCTCAAGCTGAACAACACCGTGGCGCCGCGGCTGAAGGACGCGGACCACGCGTTTTTCGAGGGCCTGTTCCTGACCGACGATCCGCCCGTGGACGGCGTCCCCGTCTACGAGATGATGCAGGGCAGTTGATTATGCGCGAGCCCGTCGTGCGCCGTTTCCCACCCGTGCTGTCATTCTGAGCGGAGGCCGTCGCCGGCTGGGGCTGTCCCTGGCGTGATGCATCAGGCGCCGGCCGACCGAAGAATCTGGTCGCCGGAGTGCGTGATCCCGCCCGCGCGCTGAGTTCCCGCGGGGAATCGTGCACGGGCGGGGTCTGTGCGCGGCGCGACCAGATTCTTCCGTCGGTGCCCTCCGTCACGGGATGGATCACGCCGGCACCGCCTTCAGAATGACAGCGGGGGCCACATCCCGTTGTCGCGGTTCTCGCGGCTTGAACGCCGCGTTCATCGATACTCCACCGTGTCCAGCATCGCGTCGAAGAACGGGAACTCGTCCGGCTCGCCCAGGCGCCAGCCGGCGCGCAGGTGCGTGGGCACGGTGTAGCCCCCAAAGGTGCGCTCGGCCGACAGCTCCACGTCGAAGCGCACGTAGCCCGACGCGGCGTCGCGCCATCGCTGGATGCTGGCGTGCCGCAGCCGCCCGTCCGCGCCGATGCGCAGCGTGGTCACCACGGGCTCGCCGCCCACGTCCATCCGCACGCGCGCCGTGCTGTCGTCCACGGCCTCCCACGCGGCGCCGTGGCCGGGAAGCAACGCGGCGGGCACCAGCACGCTCTCGCCCGCCAGCCGCCCCGCGGCGGACCGGGTGACGTCCGTCCCGTCCACGCGGACGACGGGCAGCAGTCCCAGCATCCACCAGCGCATGGCGCCCGCGCCGTGGCCGTAGCGGTCAAAGCCGCGAAAGCGAAGGAGCCCGCGTCCCACGCGCGCCCGCCACACGAAGCCGGCCGGCGGCGCCAGCACCTGCTCCGCGCGCATGGGCAGCGGGTCGCCGCCGGGCGACAGGCGCAGCGTGCCGTGCATCGTCAGCCGCGCGGAGCGGGCGAGCGGCGTGCCGGGCGCGATGGCGTAGCGCAGGTAACGCCGCGCGGGCTCCGGCAGGCCGGCCAGCATCGCGGGGTCGAACGCTTCCGCGGCCTCCGCCGTCCGCAACTCGCTCCACAGCGGCTCCAGTGCCCGCTCCTGCCGCATGCGCGCGGCCCACAGCGCCATCACGCCGCCCACGGCCGCCACGGGCAGCACCGAACGCCAGCCTCTGCGGATCATCATCCACCTCCGGGTTCGTGGATCTCCCCGGAAGAAATCTGGCGTGCGGCGCGCGGCGCATCATTGGATGAATCACGATGCCGCGTCGGAAATCCGCCGAAAGCAAGGAACTGCCGTGTTCCGGGCGCGCCGATCCCCGTGCACGTTCGGGATCCAGGAGCTGCATTCTCACGCGGAGCCAACGGGGTTAACGGTTTTTGCTTCTTCCGTTACCGTTGACTCCGTTGGCCGCAGGCCCCGTGTGAGCCAGATCTTCTGGACAGACGGTCGCGCTGGTCCGCGGATTGCGCCGGGGCCACGGACCGGGATGCGCGAAAGCTGCGCGTCCATCCACCTCCTGGATCCGGGGAGCCGACCCATGCCCAAGCGCCTGCTGCTGGTTCCGATGCTCGCGATGATGGCCGCGTGCACGTCCTCCTCGCCGGAGCCGCGGCAGGCCGAGCCGGCCGCGCATCCCACGCCGCAGTCCGTGAAGACGGCCCCCGCGTCGCCCGCGGAGCAGCAGCGCCTGGTTTCGGCGCTGGCGGAGCGGTGCCGCGACCGCGTGGCGGGCCACCAGAACGCCGCGGTCACGAGCCAGACGAGCGCCGTGCGCATGCGCGCGGATTGGGTGCAGGTGGACGGGACGATGGAGTGGCGCGGCGAGGAGGGCGTGCTGCGCAACGCGTGGACGTGCGACATGTTCCGCGCCGAGGACGGCACCTGGTACAACCAGTACATGAGCTTCGGCCCGGTCACGTGAGCGGCGAGGACAGGTACGAAGGCACGAGGTACGAAGGTACGATGGATACGACGAGAGGGCGGGCGACGGCGGCCCGCCCTCTCGTTGTCTGGACATACTTACAGGAATCAGTATTCGGCAGCCGGAAGGTCGGTGCGGGGAAAGTCATCTCCCTTGAAGAGGAGAGGTTCCCCGAGCGCCATGGCCACTCCGTACGACAGGCAATCGCCGTAATTCAGTACGGATGGCGAGCCGACACCCTTGCCGAACCGCCGGTATGCGGAGCGTGCGTGCGTTGCTGCTTCGGCTGTCAGAGGGGCAACGCGGATATCGAGGCGCTGAAGCAACGCATCCAGCGCAATCTCTCCCTGGGCGCCCTTCCTGCCGAGCATTACGGCCGCTGCCTCGACGAGCGTCGGCGCGCCAATCAGCCGAGTGGGGGCGGCTGCAATCGCAACCGCCATTTGCTGCCCTTCAGGCTCGCCCAGCAGGATGGCGACGAGGGCTGACGCATCGATTACCATGGATCAGCTCGGCAGGCCAAAGTCGTCGTACCCAAGGATTTCATCTGGCGCGCGATTATCCAGATCGGGTAGAGCGGCCACGAACGCCTGGATCTGCAGGATGTCCGACATCAGGGCGGATCGTTCCTGCTGACGACGGACGAGCAACAGCCGATCACGTAGCGCGTTCGTCACCACGTCGGTGAGGCTTTCGCCCGTGAGTTGCGCCAGCTCCTGCGCCAGCTGACCCGCTTCCGGGTTCTTGATGTTCAGGGCCATTCTAAATCCTCCTGATCGTTGTTCTTCTATGGTGGAATTTATTCTGCCTTTCCACCTTCATCAATAGGTAGGTGCCGCAACTCGCCACCCGTGGTAGGAATTCGCGCGCAAGGATCAGGACGCGCGGTGGATCGGCACCGGATATCGTCTTCGCGGGGCGGGCGAGGGAGCCCGCGGATGAGACGCGAACACGCGGAGACGATTTCGAATGGCGCATCGGGTGGTCACACCGAAGATCCTGTATTTCGGCACGCCGGTGGTGCTGGTGAGCACACTGAACGAGAATGGCACGCCCAACTTGGCGCCCATGTCGTCGGCGTGGTGGCTGGGGACGTCGTGCGTGCTGGGGCTGAGCGCCCGCTCGCACACCGTCCACAACCTTCGCCACCATGGCGAGTGCGTGCTCAACCTGCCGTCCGCCGACATGGTGGATGCCGTGGACCGGCTGGCGCTGCTGACGGGCAGGGATCCCGTCCCGGAGTACAAGCAGGTGATGGGCTACCGCCACGAGCCGCGCAAGTTCGCCGTCGCGGGCCTCACCCCCGTTCCGTCGGACATCGTGGCGCCGCCGCGCGTGCACGAGTGCCCCGTGCAGATGGAGGCCGTCGTCCGGCAGGTGCACCCCGTGGGCGGCCCCGACCGCCACCTCGTGATGATCGAGGTGAGCGTGGAGCGCGTCCACGCCGACGAGGACCTCCTCGTCCCCGGCCACCCGTCCCACGTTGACCCGGACCGCTGGCGCCCGCTCATCATGAGCTTCTGCGAGTTCTACGGCCTGGGCGGCCGGATCCACCCGTCGCGGCTGGCCGCGGCGTACGCGCCGTCCGCCGGGACGGAGGAGCCGATCCTCACGCGGCGCTGAAGGTCGTTGCCTCCGGGAGACGCTCGTCCCGGCGGCGGAGGGGACGTCCAACGAGAAGCTTTACAACCGTGTCCTCCCTGTAGCAGATTGGATGGCGGTCCTCTCTCCTGATCTCCGCCCATGCTACGAGTCACGCTTTCCGCGCAGGCACTCGCGGCCGCCATGAACGCCGAGCTGTACCGGCGGGGCGTGCCGGCGTTCGTGCGCGTGGAGCAGGTGGTGCGCGCGCCGGCGGGGGAGGGCGCGGGCGGCGCCGACTGGACGTTCGCCCTGGAGCGCTCGCCCGTCCCCCTGCACGACGACGCCACGGCCGACCGCTTTGCCGAGGCCCTGTTCCGCCACGCGGCGACGGTGGACGCGGTGGCGGAGTGGGCCGCCCAGCGCTTCGACGTGGACTGGGCCCCCGCGCCGCGCGCGCCCGTCTTCATCCCCAGCCCCGAGCCCGCCGCGCACCCGCCGGCCGGGACGCCGGTGGCCGCCGAGTGATCCGCGGACGGGCGGGGAGCGATCCCCGCCCTTCGCGTTTTGCATCAGCTCCCTCGATGGATCTGCCCGTTCCGTCACCCGATCCATCTGCTTGCGACCGATCCGCACAAGCCACTGCGTGTGCGCGACGTGCGCATCTCCGGCACCTCTTTTGCGCCTGCGCCCCGGCCCAAATCCCGGGCCGCTGCTGCGGTTCCGGCCCTGTGCAACGCGCGCATCGGAGGGTGTATGACGCGCAGGTTCCGCCGTTTGCTGCTGGGAACGCTTGGAGTAACGCTGCTGGCCGCCTGTGACGACGGTCCCGTGGGGCGCGGCCCCTCGCCGGCGCGGCCGGACGCGCCCGGGACGCAGGCCTCGGGCGACGTGCTGGCCACGCCGCGCCTGGCCGTGGAGATGAACGCCACGGGCGCGTTCCGGCCTGGGACGCCGGTGGTGGTCACGGCCACGGCCCGCGCGCGTCACCCGTCCGCAGACGTGGAGTACGACCTGATGGTGGTGGACGACGACGGGACGGCGGACGCGCGGCAGCGGGGGCAGGGGCGCGCCGTGGGCAACTTTCGCGGCGCCATGGGACGGGGCGCGCAGCGGCAGCTCACGGCCACGGTGACGTTCGCGCGGCCCGGCTACTACCGCGTGACGGCCGTGGCCCGCAACAACCCCGCGGCCAACGACCCGGAGCGGGCGGCGGACAGCGTGCTCATCGACCTGGCGGCGGAGACGCTGTACCTGCTGATCGACGACGGGGGCGGCCGGCTGACCAACGGGTACGACCCCGCGGCGCTCGGCGGGCGCCGGCCGGCCGACGGCGCCTTTGGCCCGTTCGTGCAGCGCGCGGGTGCGGGCGCCGCCGTCACCACGCCGCGGCCCAGCGTGGCCAGCGCCGTGGGCGGGCGGCACCGCCTGGTGTACCAGAACCTGGACGCGCCCAAGAACCCCGACGGCACCACGGCCCTCACGCCCGTGCCCAGCACGCGGGTGGTGTACGAGTGCCTGAACAGCTCGTTCACGCCCGTGAGCAAGGACTCGCTCATCTCCGCGGCGGACGGCACGTTCACCATCCCGTGCGCCAGCGGCTACTACAACGCCAACGCCTACCTTCGCAACACCATCTCCCACGTAATGTACCCGGACCGCAGCAACGCCGGGGTGGACAACTTCGGGGAGTATTCCAACACCGACCTGTGGGTGAGCAACCTGCGCGCGGGCCACGTGCACCGGCTGCTGAACCGCTACGTGCCCATCGTGCAGCAGCGGTTCGGGTTCTCGCGTCCGCAGCTCACCGTGCTGGTGAACAACGTGCCCAGCACCACCACGCCCACGAACTACGAGCCGTCGGGCGACTACGTGCAGCAGAACCACGACGCCGTGTTCGGCCAGTACGGCCGGTTCACCACCCTGCACGAGTACGGGCACGCGTACCACTACAAGGCGCTGGAGCCGTGGGCGGCCGTCACCAACCCGGCGGACTACTGCAACGGCAGCCTGCCCCACAACATCGACGGCCAGTACAACCACAACTGCGCGCTGGTGGAGGGCTTCGCCGACTTCTTCGGATCGTGGATCGCGGCGGATTCGCTCAGCAACGACGCCCTGTACAGCGACTGGAAGCTGGAGACGCAGACGTTCTACGTGGGCAAGGACGGCGCGCAGGTGGAGGGCGCGTTCGCGGGCTTCCTGTACGACCTGGTGGATGGCCCCAGCGACCCGGACGCGAGCACCAACACGGGCGCCATCGACGACACGGGGTTCGTGGACGGGGTGACGTACCCGGCATCGTTCATCGCCAACGTGATGCGCGTGTGCACGCTGACGGACGCGAGCTACACCTACGTGCGGCTGTACGCGTCGTACGACCTGATCTACTGCCTGGAGAACAGCGTGGCGGGCTACACCGTGGCGCAGGGCCTGGGATATTCCTGGTACCCGTACAACAGCGTGGCGCGCAACGTCACGCCGCCCACGGGCTACAGCGTGGATGCCGTGCGCCGCCTGTGGCGCGCGAACCTGTACGGCAAGTAACGAAGCAGCCGGATGACGAAAAGACGACGGGCGGGGATCGGATCCTCGCCCGTCGTCTCTTTCTGTCCATCGGCGCCGGCCTCCGCCGATCGCTCCGGCTGATCCTTACGCCCGGCGCCACGGTACCTGCCCGCCCCGGACCCGTCGGCGCGGGCCGACATCACGCTTCCGCAGCCGCGACTTCAGTCGCCGCCGGCGGGACCCGCCTCATCCGCCGCGGATCCAGCCGAGGCACGGACCCGCCGTTGCGGGCTGTCCCCTGTAACCCGCGGTTCAGGCCCGATCGCGAACCAGGCCCAAGCCGCTCAGGCCCGCCCGTCGTACGGCCGCGCATCCGCCCCGGCGTTGTCGTCCGACGCCTCGTCCGCGTCGTGCTCGCCGGGGGCGTCGTCCTCCGCGGCCGTTTCGCCGTCGCCGCGATGGCGCACGCGGTCCAGCAGCTCGCGCGAGTTGTCCAGCAGCTCGCGCGTCTTGCGGATCACGTCGCGGGTGCGCTCCACCACCTCGCGCACCGAGCGGTCGCGAATGCCTTCCTTTACGTCGGTGCTGTCGTCGTCCGGGGTGTCGGCCGGCGGGGTGCCGGGGGTAGGGTCGGCGTCGGTCACGTGGGCTCGGTCTCGGGTTGCGGGTCGCCGGACAGGGGGCGGCGGGCCTTCACGGGGGCGGCGGACTGGCACAGCGCCCAGAGCGCCGCCTCGTCCATCCCCTCCCACGCGGAATCCACCGGGTGCAGCCGCCGCTTTTCGTGCGCGGCCTCGAAGCACAGCCATCCGTCCGCCATGGTGGCCGGGAGAAACAGCTCCGACGTGCGGCTGGGCACCACGTCCCAGACGCTCCACTCCCGGCCGTCCGGATCCAGAAAGCTGCGTACCGCCACCACACCCTCGCAAGTCTGAGATCATCTGCTGCCGCGGGTCGTGGCAGATTTCGTTCCTCGGGACCCCGCGGAACGGACGGCGCGAACAGGGCAGGGATGGCGCGCATCGTGCTTGCGGAGGGCGAACCCCGATGTGGAGACGAACGGAGCGGATGGAGATCAACACCAACTGCAGTCTGGCGGCCGAGCTGGCGCGGCGGATGCGCGAGGGCCGCGAGGAGCTCACCCGGCGGTGGCTGGAGCGCATCGCCGCGCGGGTGGACATGGATCCCAACCGGGTGTTTCCCACCAACGAGCTGCTGGACCACGTCCCGCTGCTCATGGACCGCATCGCCGACTACCTGCAGGACCCCGCCGACGAGATCACGGCCGACGCGCCCGTGATCGGCAAGGCGCTGGAGCTGGGCGAGCTGCGCTGGTCGCAGGGCTTCGACGCGCACCAGATCCTCAAGGAGTACGAGATCCTGGGCGGCGTGCTGTTCCAGTTCCTCGTGCGCTCCGTGGACGACATCGAGGAGCCGTGCACCCGCGCCGAGCTGCTGGCGTGCGCGCACCGGCTGTTTCGCGCCGTGGCCGTCATCCAGCAGCTCAGCACGGAGCAGTACCTGCGCCTGGCCGCCGAGGCCGTGCGCGAGCGCGAGGAGCGGCTGCGCAGCTTCAACCGCATGGTCACGCACGAGCTCAAGAACCGCATCGGCAGCATTTTGGGCGCGGGGCAGCTGCTGGAGGACCCCGAGATCTCCGCCGACCCGGCCCGCCGCGCGCGCTTTGCCGTCATGGTCACGCAGAACGCCGACGCCATGCAGGACGTGCTTCAGAACCTGCTGGAGCTGTCGAAAATGGATGTGGATGCGCGGCGCCAGCGCAACGTGCCGCTCCCCCGCACGGCGGCGGAAGTCTGCCGGCAGCTGCGGGAGATGTCGCAGTCCGCGGGGGTAAAGGTGCGCATCGAGGAGCTGCCGGAGGTGGAGGTGAATTCCGGCGCCGTGGAGCTGTGCCTGACCAACTACGTCTCCAACGCCATCAAGTACGCCGATCCGCGAAAGCCCGAGCGCTGGGTGCGCGTGTGGGGCGAGGTGCGGCGCGAGAACGGCGGCTGCGAGGTGGTGGTGGCCGTGGAGGACAACGGCCTGGGCGTGCCGGAAGACGCGCGCGCGGAGCTCTTTTCGCGCTTCTATCGCGCGCATGGCACGGTGACGGGCGTGGAGGGCACGGGGCTGGGGCTCAGCATTGTCCGCGAGACCATCGAGGGGCTGGGCGGCCGCGCCTGGGCGGAGTTCGACGGGGTGGAGGGCTCGCGCTTCCTCCTCTCGCTCCCCTGCCGCCGCTCCGCCGACCGTGGGGACGTCGGCACGGCGGATGACAACGCGGCGGATGAAGTGTCCGGGTCCGACGCGTCGGCATCGGCCGGGTCGACGTCACAGCGCGTGGCGGATGCGTGACGTCTGTCGCGCCGATGGCATGCGACGTAGTTTGGACGCCCGCCGGATGGAACCGCGACCGCCCGCCGCAGGTACGAATCTCCACAACACGAAAACACGTGTTTCCGTCGCGGGGTCCTAGGTCCGTGCGCCAGGCGGGGATGCGTTGCTTGTGCGCGGGCGGAGATTCGGCGCGGATCGGCGAGGTCGTCGGCGGGCCTGAACGGCGGGGGACAGGGGACAGTCTCCAACGGCGGTTCCTCGCCTGGGAGGTTCCATCCCGTGCAACGGGCTCCGAGCCCCGGCGATTGAAATCGCGGCACCGAACACGTGATGTCGGCCTTCGCCGACAGGTCGGGGCCGGGCGAGTGCCGTGGGGTGCACGGATTGCCGGCGGGGGGATTCGCGCCGCGCGCAGAGTCTCGCGACCGGGATGAAGGTCTCCCCTCTCCGCGAGGAACGAGCGGGGAGGGGCCGGGGGAGGGGCGGGTTGCTGCCGGCGCGGACTATCCTTCCTTCCACGATGCAGTTCACCCCCTCCCCCGCGAAGCGGGGGCAGGGGGCGGGGGGAGGGGGCCCTCCGCGGGCCGGCAGACCGCCCGCCACCGTGCACGATCCATGATCCCCCTTCCCCCGCGCAGTTTGTAGGGGAAGGGCAGGGGATGGGGGGCCTCGGCGGGCCGGCAGACACTCGCCATCGAGCTCGATCCCCGTGCCCAACCGCCGTCCACGCACGCGAAATCCTCTTCGGGAGGCCGCTCCAGGGTTCCACCTGTCGCATCGACCCTCGAATTGTTAGACTTGATTACAAATCCAATTCCCAGGCACACGGACGCCCATGCAATCCACCCTTGACGCCGGCCGCCGCCTTACGCGGGTGGAGGCCCTGAAGCGCGACATCGAGTCGCACGTGCGGCACACGCTGGCCCGCGACTTTGCCAGCGCCACCGAGCGCGACGTGTACGTGAGCACGGCGCTCATGGTGCGCGACCGCCTGGCCGAGCGGTGGGCGTCCACCAACGCACGCTACCAGCGCGGCGACGTAAAGCGCGTCTACTACCTGTCGTTGGAGTTCCTCATTGGCCGCACGCTGGGCAACGCCATCATCAACCTGGGGCTGGAAGGCGCCACGGCCGAGGCGCTGGAGGAGCTGGGCTTCAAGCTGGAGGACCTGCGCGAGCGCGAGCCCGACGCGGGGCTGGGCAACGGCGGCCTGGGGCGCCTGGCCGCCTGCTACCTGGACAGCATGGCCACGCTGGAGCTGCCCGGCACCGGCTACGGCATCCGCTACGAGCACGGCATCTTTCGCCAGGGCATCGACGAGCAGGGGCGGCAGGTGGAGCGGCCGGACAACTGGCTGCACGATACCAACCCGTGGGAGATCGCCCGGCCGGACCGCACCTTCAAGGTAAAGTTCTACGGCCGCGTGGAGGGCCGCCCCGACGAGGACGGGCGCGTGCACTACCACTGGGTGGACGCCAGCGAGGTGCTGGCCATGGCGTACGACACGCCCGTGCCCGGCTACTGCAACAACACCGTCAACACGCTGCGCCTGTGGAGCGCCAAGGCCACGGAGGAGTTCGACCTGGACGACTTCATCCGGGGCGACTACGTGCGGGCGGTGGAGAGCAAGACGCAGACGGAGACCATCTCCAAGGTCCTGTATCCGCCCGACGACACGGGGCAGGGCAAGGAGCTGCGCCTCAAGCAGCAGTACTTCTTCGTGAGCGCCACGCTGCAGGACATCATCCGCCGCTACCTCACGGAGCGCCGGACGTTCGCGGACTTTGCCGACAAGGTGCAGATCCAGCTGAACGACACGCACCCGGCCGTCGCCATCCCCGAGCTCATGCGGCTGCTGATGGACGAGCACGGGCTGGAGTGGGACCAGGCGTTCGACATCGCCCGCAAGACGTTCGCCTACACCAACCACACGGTGCTCCCCGAGGCCCTGGAGGCGTGGGGGATCGACCTGTTCAGCCGGCTGCTGCCGCGGCACCTGGAGCTCATCCGCGAGATCGACCGGCGCTTTCGCGCGCGGGTGCAGGAGAAGTTCCCGGGCGACTTTGCCCGCGAGGAGCGCATGGCCATCCTGGGCGGCGGGCAGGTGCGGATGGCGCACCTGGCCATCGTGGGCAGCCACACCACCAACGGCGTGGCGGCGCTGCACACCGACATCCTCAAGGACCGCATCTTCCGCGACTTCCACGAGCTGTGGCCCGACCGGCTGACGTCCGTCACCAACGGCGTCACGCAGCGGCGGTGGATGCTCAAGTCCAACCCCGGCCTGTCGGAGCTCATCACCGAGGCCATCGGCGGGGGGTGGATCACGGACCTGGAGCAGCTGTCGCAGCTGGAGCCCCTGGCCAATGACTCCGAGTTCCGCGAGCGGTGGCGGCGGGTCAAGGTGGAGAACCGCCGCCGGCTGGCGCAGCTCGTCCGCGCCGAGTCGGGCGTGCAGGTGGACCCGCGCAGCATGATGGACGTGCAGATCAAGCGCATGCACGAGTACAAGCGCCAGCTGCTCAACGCCCTGCGCTGCGTGGACAGCTTCCTGGAGCTGCGCGACGCGCCGGAGATGGACGTGCCGCAGCGCGCCGTGCTCTTTGGCGGCAAGGCGGCGCCCACGTACTGGACGGCCAAGCTCATCATCCAGCTCATCGGCAGGATCGCGCAGCACGTGAACGCCGATCCCCTGGCCGGGCGGCTGCTGCGCGTGGCGTTCATCCCCGACTACCGGGTGTCGCTGGCCGAGGCCATCTTTCCCGGCAGCGACCTGTCGGAGCAGATCTCCACGGCGGGCTTCGAGGCCAGCGGCACGGGCAACATGAAGTTCGCCCTGAACGGCGCGCTCACCATCGGCACGCTGGACGGCGCCAACGTGGAGATCGTGGAGCACGTGGGCCGCGAGAACGCGTTCATCTTTGGCCTCACGGCCGACGAGGTGGAGGCGCGCACGGCGTCGGGCTACGCGCCCCGCCAGGTGTACGAGACCAGCCCGCGCCTGCGGCGGGTGCTGGACTTCGTGGCGTCGGGCGCGCTCACGCCCGAGGAGCCGGGCCTGTTTCGCCCGCTGGTGGACGGCCTGCTGCACCACGACCCGTACATGGTGCTGGCGGATTTCGACGCGTACGTCGAGGCCCAGGCGCGGGTGGACGAGGCGTGGCGCGACGTGGACGGGTGGACGCGCAAGGCCATCCTGAACGTGGCGCGCTGCGGCTGGTTCAGCAGCGACCGCTCCGTCCGGGAGTACGCGGACCGCATCTGGAAGCTGCGGGGCAACGCCCGCAACGGAAACGGCCACGGCACCGCCTTCTGACCGCATCCGGGACGGACGGTGACAGGCGACGGCGGGTGATCAACGTCGCGCGAATCGTCCGCGCCGCACGAATCGTCAGCATTGCACGAAGCACGGCCCTCCTCCGGGATTCCGGGGGAGGGCCGTTGTCATGGCGGAAGCGATGGGGATGTGGATGCGGTGATCGGTTTCGGAGGTGGAATTCGCGCCGGTCGGATGGGGAGCGGTGGCGCGGGGTTCCAGCCGGCCCGGCGAATGAATTCGCGGCACCGGGAGCGTGATGTCGGCCTGCGCCGACGGTTCATTCGGGGGCGGAGCGGGTGCACCGGGGGCGGAGTTCGTGAGGACAGGGCCCCAGCCTCGGGCCGGGGCGGTGGGAGCCGGTGAAGCCCCGCCGGGCGACGCGAAGCGTCGTCAGGGCGGGGCTTTCCGCGGTCCTAGCGGCGGCTTCCGCCGCTCCGGCTGGGGGCGCGCCATCGCCCCGGAACCCCGCCCGCCGCGCCCGATCCGCCGTTGCCCGCTATTCCCTATTCCCTATTCCCTATTCCCTCGCCTCTCCCGCCAGCGCCGACAGCAGGTACGCCAAATTCGCCGTCCCGTCCATGATGGGCTCGTTGGTCGAGTAGTCGCCGAAATCGTCGTGGTAGACGACGAACCCGCCGTTCAGCGCCTCGAACTCGTCCGCCTCGTACAGGCGGATGTAGGCCAGGCTGCCGAAGATGGAGCGGTACACGGGGCCGTCCACCAGCCCGCCTTTCTGCGTGGCGACGCCCATCTGCTGCGCGATGATGCTGTGCGGATCGCGCGGCGTGCGCCCGTCCGCCGGCAGGCCGATCACCATCGACACGCCCCACGGGTTGGCGCCGAAGAGCCAGTCCAGCGCCGCCATCTCCATCTCCTCGAACCGCCGGTCGCCCGTCATCCGGCGGTACAGCAGGGCCTGCGTGGCGAACGACGCCACCAGGTCGTTGCTGCACCAGATGAACGGAATCCCCACGCGAAATCCGTTGCGCGCCCGCGCCTCCACGCGCGCCAGCCCGTCGCGGTAGAAGCCGGCCAGCTCGCGCCGCGCATCGTCCGAGTCCGCCAGGCGCCAC
>NZ_DASURI010000838.1:0-3024 GCF_036280135.1 Longimicrobium sp. | reverse complement strand
GTGGCCCTGTCCAGCGGGGCCACGCTGGTGGTGGCCCCCCGCGACGCCACCGTCCCCGGCGAGGGGCTGCTGGCCCTGCTGCGCGACCGGGACGTCAACCACCTCAAGACCACCTCCTCGGCGCTGGCGGCGCTCCCCTGGGGGCCCCTTCCCGCCCTGCGCACCCTCGTCACGGCGGGCGAGGTGTGCACGGCGGAGCTCATGCGGCGCTGGGCGCCGGGGCGCACCTTCCTGAACGGGTACGGCGCCACGGAAACCAGCATGCGCACCACCAGCACCCCGTACGCCGACACCACGCGCGACCCGCCCATCGGCCACCCCGTGCCCAACACGCAGCTGTACGTGCTGGACGCCGTGCTGGAGCCGGCGCCCCTTGGCGTGGCGGGGGAGATCTACATCGGCGGGGCGGGGGTGGGGCGCGGCTACCTGGGCCGGCCCGCGCTCACGGCGGAGCGCTTTCTCCCCGACCCCCACCGCGGGGTGCCCGGCGCGCGGCTGTACCGCACGGGTGACCAGGGACGCCGCCGCGCCGACGGGGAGGTGGACTTCCTGGGCCGGGTGGACTTCCAGGTCAAGGTGCGCGGGTTCCGGGTGGAGCCGGGGGAGATCGAGGCCGCCCTGCGCGCCCACCCCGCCGTGGCCGAGACGGTGGTGCTGCTGCGGGAGGACGTTCCCGGCGACCCGCGCCTGGCCGCGTACGTGGTCCCCGCGCCGGGGCAGGACCCCGCGCCGGCGGCGCTGCGGGCCCACCTGCGGGACCTCCTCCCCGAGTACATGGTGCCCGCCGCGTTCGTCCTCCTGGCGTCGCTCCCCCTGAACCGCAACGGCAAGGCCGACCGCCGTGCGCTCCCCGCGCCCGACGCCCCCGCGGGCCAGGCGTACGTGGCACCCCGCGGCGCGGCCGAGGAGATCCTGTGCGGCATCTGGGCCCAGGTGCTGGGCGTGGAGCGCGTGGGCGTGCACGACGGCTTCTTCGACCTGGGCGGCCACTCGCTGCTGGCCACCCGCGTGGTGTCGCGGGCGCGCGCCGCCCTGGGCGTGGAGGTGCCCCTGCGGGCGCTGTTCGAGGCCCCCACCGTGGCGGGGCTGGCGGAGCGCGTGGAGGCCCTGCGGTCCGCCGGCGCCCGCGCCGGGGTGCCGCCCGTGGTGCCCGCCCCCCGCGACGGGCCCCTGCCGCTTTCCTTTGCCCAGCAGCGGCTGTGGCTGGTGGACCGCATGGACCCGGGGAGCGCCGCGTACGTCATTCCCTACGCCCTGCGGCTGCGGGGCGCGCTGGACGCGGCCGCCCTGCGCGCGGCGCTGGGCGGCGTGGCGGCGCGGCACGAGGTGCTGCGCACCACCTTCCACGAGCGGGACGGCGACGCCGTGCAGGTGGTGCACCCCCCCGCCCCCGTGCCGCTCCCCGTCGTGGACCTGCGCGCGCTCCCCCCGGCGCGGCGCGCGGACCAGGCGCGGCGGCTGGCGGGCCGGGAGGCGCTGCGCCCGTTCGACCTGTCGCGGGGGCCCCTGCTGCGGGGCACGCTGCTGCGCCTGGACGACGACGACCACGTGCTGTGCGTCTCCCTGCACCACATCGTGAGCGACGGGTGGAGCCGCGGCGTGCTGGTGCGCGAGGTCTCCGCCCTGTACGGCGCCTTCGCGCGGGGCGGCGACGCGGGGCTGGCGCCCCTTCCCCTGCAGTACGGGGACTTTGCCGTGTGGCAGCGCGCGTGGCTGCGGGGCGAGGTGCTGGAGGAGGAGCTGGGCTACTGGCGCGATCGGCTGGCGGGCGCGCCGCCCCTGCTGGAGGTGCCCACGGACCGGCCCCGCGGGGCGGGGGAGGGCGCGCGGGCCGGGAGCGTGTCCCGGGTCCTGGCCCCGGAGCTGTCGGCCGCCGTGCGGGCGCTGGCCCGGCGCGAGGGATGCACCCTCTTCATGACCCTGCTGGCCGCGTGGCAGGTGCTGCTGGCGCGCTGGTCGGGGCGGGACGACGTGGTGGTGGGCACCCCCGTGGCGGGGCGCACGCGCCTGGAGCTGGAGGGGCTCATCGGCTTCTTCGTCAACATGCTGCCCATGCGGGCCGAGCTGGGGGGCAACCCCGCGTGGACGGAGGTGCTGGCCCGGGTGCGCGAGACGGCCCTGGGGGCGTACGCGCACCAGCACCTGCCCTTCGAGCGGCTGGTGGAGGCCCTGGGCGGGGAGCGCGCGCCCGCGCACGCCCCCGTCTTCCAGGCCATCTTCACCCTGCACCGGGGCGGGGCGGGCGAGGCCCCGCGGCTGGGCGACCTGCGGACGGAGGCGTTCGGGGTGGAGGCGCTCGCCGCCAAGTACGACTTCGGCCTGTCGCTGGTGGACGACGGCGAGACGCTGGCCGGGGGGCTGGCGTACCGGTCCGCCCTCTTCGACGGGGCCACGGCGGCGCGGATGGCGGGGGACTGGGAGGCGCTGCTGCGGTCCATGACGGACGATCCCGGCCGGCGGCTGGCCGGCGTGTCGCTGCTGCGGGGGCCGGAGCGGGAACGCGTGCTGGAGGGGTGGAACGCCGGCGCCGCGGGGCCGCCCCCCGCCGGCTGCGTGCACGCCCTCTTTGCCGCGCAGGCCGCCGCCGCGCCCCGCGCCGTGGCCGTGGAGTGGGCGGAGGGCCGGCTGACCTACGGGGAGCTGGCGGCGGAGGCCCACCGGCTGGCGCACCACCTCCGCGCCCTGGGCGTGGGGCCCGAGACGCCCGTGGCCCTGTGCCTGGAGCGCGGGCCCGACATCGTCCGCGCCATGCTGGCCGTGCTGGCGGCCGGCGGCGCCTACCTGCCCGTGGACCCGCAGGCGCCCCCCGCGCGCGTGGACGAGATCCTGGCGGGCGCGGGGTGCCGGCTGGCGGTGACCCACGACGGGTGGAGCGGGCACCGCCCCGCGGGGGTGCCCCTCGTGCGGCTGGACGACCCCGCCACGGCGGCCGCCCTGGCCGCCCGCCCCGCAACGGCGCCCGGCGTGGCCGTGGACCCCGGCCAGCTGGCGTACGTGGTCTACACCTCCGGCTCCACGGGCCGG
>NZ_DASURI010000837.1:0-3975 GCF_036280135.1 Longimicrobium sp. | reverse complement strand
ATTGACAACGGCGGGCCGCACCGCTGGGACGAGTACGGACCGTGGCCGCAGCCCGACATGCCGCGCTGGGTGGATGCCTCCTGGTCCGAGCCCGAGGAGGGCGGGGAAGGCAACCTGTACGCGCGCTGGCTGGTGAACCGGCTCAAGCCGGACATCGACCGGCGCTACCGCACGCGGCCCCAGGCGGAGCACACGGGCATCGGCGGCAGCAGCATGGGCGGGCTCATCTCGCTCTACACGGGCATCTACCGCCCCGACGTGTTCGGCCGGGTGATGGCCATGTCGCCCGCCGTGTGGATGGCGGAAACCGGCGGGCCGTGGCTGTCCCACAACGCGCTGCCCCTGATGATCCAGGTGTGGGACCCGCCCGTGGGCGCGCGCTTCTGGATCGACGCGGGCACGGAGGAGCGCAGCCGCGAGACGGACCCCGACGTGACGGACGAGAGCGGCGCGCGCGTGACCTACCCGCGCGCGTACGTGGAGGGCGCGCGGCTGGCGGCGGAGGCGCTGCGGGCGCGCGGCGTCCCGGCGGAGGACATCCGGCTGGTGATCGACGAGGGCGCGCCGCACCACGAGAGCGCCTGGGCACGACGATTCGAGGAGGCGGTGCTGTGGCTGTTTCCGTGAGGGATGCGATGATTCGGACGGTGATGATCGGCGCCGCGGTGCTGGGCGTGCTGGCGTCCGCGGCGCCGGCGGCGGGGCAGGGGACGCAGGCGGCGGACAGTGTGAAGCCGCACACGGCATCGGCCAACGTGACGGTGATCGACACGGCGTTCGCCATGCCGCAGCTGAACCGCACGCGGCGAATCTGGATCTACCTGCCGCCGGGCTACGCGTCCACGAACCGGCGCTACCCCGTGCTGTACATGCACGACGGGCAGAACGTGTTCGACGCCGCCACCAGCTACGCCGGCGAGTGGGGCGTGGACGAGGCGCTGGACTCGCTGGCCGCCGCGGGCGATCCCGGCGTCATCGTCGTGGCGGTGGACAACGGCCCCGAGCGCATGGCGGAGTACTCGCCGTGGACGCATCCCCGGGCGGGCGGCGGCCAGGGCGACGCGTACGTCGATTTCCTCGCCAACACGCTCAAGCCCTGGATCGACGCGCGCTATCGCACCCGGCCGGGGCCGGAATCCACGGGGATCATGGGCAGCAGCATGGGCGGGCTCATCTCCCTCGCGGCGGCGTTCCGGCGGCCGGACGTGTTCGGGCAGATCGGCGTGTTCTCGCCGTCGCTGTGGTTCAGCGACTCCGTCTTCGTCGCCGCGCGCGAGTCGCGCCCGGCGGGGTATCGCCCGCGCTTCTACTTCGTCAGCGGGGGCAGCGAGGGGCCGCCGGAGGACGCGCGCGTGGTGGTGACGGGCCAGGAGATGATGGTCCGCGCGCTGGACGAGGCCGGGTGGACGCCGGCGACGGACGTGACGTCCGTGGCGCCGGACGACGGCAAGCACTCCGAGTGGTTCTGGCGGCGCGAGTTTCCCGCCGCGTACCAGTGGCTGTTCGGCGCCGCGAACGCCGGCCGCTGATCCACCCCACGCCGCGCATTCCCATGACCGTCATCCGCCCATCCGCCGCGCGCCGCATCGCCCTGCTGGGCGCCGCCGTGGCCTCCGCCGCCGCCGCGCCCCTGGCCGCCCAGTCGCAGGCGGCGGAGTGGACGCGCGGGGCCACCTGCTACGAGGTCTTCGTCCGCTCCTTCCAGGACAGCGACGGCGACGGCGTGGGCGACCTGAACGGGCTCATCCAGCGGCTGGACTACATCAACGACGGCGATCCGGACCGCCAGGACGACCTGGGCGCGCAGTGCATCTGGCTCATGCCCATCGCCGAGTCGCCCAGCTATCACGGGTACGACGTGGTGGACTACTACGCCGTGGACCGCGAGTACGGCACGGCGGACGACTTCAAGCGGCTGATGGCGGAGGCGCACCGGCGCGGCATCCACGTGCTGGTGGACCTGGTGCTCAACCACAGCTCCAGCGACCACCCCTGGTTCCAGGAGGCGCTGCGCGACCCGAGATCCCGCTATCGCAGCTGGTACATCTTCTCCCCCACGCATCCCGGCGTGCGCAACCCGTGGGGCAGCGACAACTGGCACGCCACGCCCGACAGCAGCGCGTACTACTTTGGCCTGTTCTGGCGGGGGATGCCGGACCTGAACGTGGAGAACCCCGAGGTCGTCGCGGAGACCAGGCGCATCGCGGACTTCTGGATCAACGAGATGGGCGTGGACGGCTTTCGGCTGGACGCCATCCGGCACCTGGTGGAGGGCGGACGAGGCGCGCAGGTGGAGCACCAGCCGGGGACGCACGTCTTTCTGCGCGACTGGGCCGCGCACGTGGCGCGCGTAAAGCCCGACGCGTACACCGTGGGCGAGGTGTGGGACAGCATCGGCGCCATCCTGCCGTACTACCCGGACCAGCTCACGTCGCACTTCATGTTCGAGCTCTCGGACGACATCCTGGAGGCGGTGAACACGGGCAACGCGTCGGGGCTGCTGGGCGGATACCTGCGGATGCAGGACACGCTGCCGCCGCACCGCTGGTCGCCCTTCCTGCGCAACCACGACCAGTCGCGCACCATGACCGTGCTGGGCGGCGACGCGCGCAAGGCCAGGCTGGCGTCCGCGCTGCTGCTGACGCTGCCGGGGCTGCCGTTCGTCTACTACGGCGAGGAGATCGGCATTTCGGGCGACAAGCCGGACGAGAACCTGCGCACGCCCATGCAGTGGACGTCCGCGCCCGGCGGCGGGTTCACGACGGGCACGCCGTGGCGGGCGCCACAGGCGGACTGGGCCACGCGCAACGTGGCCGCGCAGTCGGCGGAGTCGGCGTCACTGCTGACCTTGCATCGCCGGCTCATCCACCTGCGCGCGCGGCACCCCGCGCTGGCCGTGGGCCAGCTGGTGCCGCTGACGGCCAGCCACCCCGCCGTCGCCGCGTTCCTGCGCCGCGACGGCGACCACGCGGTGCTCGTTGTGGCCAACCTGGGCGCGGAACCGCTGAACGGCGTGTCGCTGTCGTCGTCCGCCGGGGCCGCGCCGCGGAGCAATGGTCCGGGCAACAACCTGTTCGGCGGCCGCGCGCCCGCGCCGCTGATGGTGGGCGCGGACGGTCGCATCCAGGACTACGTGCCGTTCGCCATGCTGGGGCCCATGGACGTGCAGGTGGTGGAGCTGGCGCCGGCGCGTTGACGCTTCGTGCCCAGGCGAGGAACCAGGAGCGAATGGCCCAGGAGCGAATGAATTCGCCGCTGGAACTTCGCGAAGTCCGCCTTCGCGGACTGCACGGGCGAGTGTCATCCCGTTGAGCGGCGTCGTCGCGCGGGACGGACGCGATAGGGCGATGCCAGGCGGCAGCAGCGACGAAGCGCCGTTCCGCCGATGCGAGCGGCGGCCCGCACCGCCGGATAACTGGCGCGTATCGACGCATCACCGTTCGACCCCAGGCGCAAACGCGTCATCCTGAGGAGCCGCCGCGTGGTCTTCGACCGCGACGGACCCCTGGCGGCGACGAAGGATCTTGCCCGCGAGACTCGGCCTTTCACTCGGTGCACGGACTCGCCCAGGCACGGGCGGGCCGGTGCAGGGAAGCGGGCGCGGAGGAAAGGACGCAAGATCCTTCGGTCGGCGCGAGAGTCCGCGCGGCGGGCGGGATCGCGCGGCGCCTCCCTCAGGACGACGCAGTCGGCTGATTGCGTGAGTGAGTCTACGCGTCGGCGAGCGAAGGCCGCATGCGACAGACGGCGCTCGCGAATCGCGGTCGATCATCGGACGTGACGGAATGCAGGCCGGCGGACGCCGGTGACGGATGACGGTAGATCGAAGTGCGTTTACCCCCAAGCCCCTGACCCACGAGAACCCGAGGAACCCGTGACCCAGAGACGACCGCGGCTGAACTTCCGCGAGATGTTCAACATGAGCTTCGGCTTTCTCGGCATCCAGTTTGGCTGGGGGCTGCAGCTCGCCAACAT
>NZ_DASURI010000836.1:0-5809 GCF_036280135.1 Longimicrobium sp. | reverse complement strand
CCGCTGTCGCGGGGGAGGGGGAGAACTGAATCGCGAAGGGGAGCCTGCCCTCCCTATCGGGCCCACCTCCCTCCCCCACGCAGTTTGTGGGGGAGGGTCGGGGAGGGGGGCGCCCCGCGCGCCGCGCGATCTCACCCCTCGTGCACGAGCACCGTCACTCCCGCACTTTCGCACTTTCGCACTTTCGCACTTCACGTCCCCGCCAGCTCCATCGCCTGCTCGTCCGTCAGCGTGTCGATCTCGGCAACGATGGCGTCCTCCACCAGCGCGGCAAAGCGGGCGATGGTGGGTGCCTCGAAGATGGCCTTGAGCGGCAGCTCAAGGCCAAAGCTCTCGCGGCACCGGGAGATGATCTGCGTGGCCAGCAGCGAGTGCCCGCCCAGCGCGAAGAAGTCGTCGTGGATGCCGATGGGCGAGATGCCCAGCAGCTCCTCCCACATCTGCGCGACCACCTCCTCGATGTCCGTCGTGGGCGCCAGGTACTCCGTGGCCAGCTCCGGCCGCGCGTACGAGCCGATGGCCGCGGCCGGCGAATCCGCCCGGGTCGTGGCGCGGTGCTCCACGTCACCCGTGGACAGCAGCACCACGGGCTCGCCGGCCAGCGACAGCAGGTGCTCGAACGCCGCCAGCGCCTCGTCCTCGTCCATCCCGTAGCCCTCGCGGGGCTCGCCCTCGCCGTACCACCGGTCCCACGCGGCGGCCGTCCACGGCTGCGCGTCGCCCGCCGTGGTGGACGCGAACGCGTCGACGATGGCGTGCAGGGCGGCCACGTCGATCAGCGCCACGCCGCCCAGCTCCGGCGTGAGCGACGATTCCACGACCACGAAGTCCAGCACACGGTCCGCGAGGGCGCCGCGCACGCCGTTCAGCTCGCCCAGCAGGTGCATCAGCCGCCGCTCCCACGGGGCCACGCGCACCTCGCCGATGCCCCCGCGCTCCATCTCCTGGTGCGCCAGCGGCGCGTAGACCACGCCGTGCAGCGCGCCAAAGTGCGCCTGCACCTGCCGCAGGGCGTCCTCCATCTGGTCCGCCTCGGACGGCTGCAGCTGGAGGGTGAGCACCTGCGCGCCGGCCGCCTCCAGGGCGCGGATGCGCTCGATCTGCCGGCGCACCGGGTCCTCGGGGAGCCGCGCCTTGACGACGATGTCCCAGCCGCCGGGGTGCGGCAGCGTGGGGTCCAGCAGGGCGATGCGGGCGCCGAAGCGGCGCACGGCGTTCTCCGCCAGCTGCTCGTTGCGCCCCCGCAGCCCGCCGATGAACAGGTACACGCCGCCCTCGCGCACCACCGGCGCCGCCGTCGGAGCCGGGCGCACGGACTCGAAGCCGCGCGCCCAGCGGTGGCGGCCGCGCAGGGCCACGTCGCGGTCCCTGCCCGCCAGCGCCTCGGCGGCGATGCGCGCGCCCAGCGCCCGTGCCTCCGCGTCCGACGCGGGCAGGGCCACGTCCACCACGCGCGGCTCCAGCGTTGGCGTCTCGGCCCGCAGCACGGACGCCGCGCCAAGGAGGGCCGACTTCGCCACGTCGACGGATTCGGATCCATCCACCTCCGCCGCGCCGGCCGTCACCAGCACCAGGTCGGCGGCCACGCGGTCGCGGCCCAGCGCGTCCGCCAGCACCAGCACGCCCACGGTGCCGCGCGCGGGCGCCTCGGCCACGGACCACAGGTGCACGATCGTCGTCGGCACGCCGTCGGCCTCGGCCAGCGCGTCCACCAGCTTGCGGTGGTCGTCGCGCGAGGCGGGGCGCACGGTGAACCCGCCGCCCTCCGCCGCGAACGCCTCGCCCGCGCGGACGACGACGGTCGACCGGCCGTGCGCCCGCAGCCCGTCCAGCACGCCGGCGGAGAGCGGGGAATCGTCCGCGAAGACGAGCACCCGGTCGTCGCCAAAGGCGGGGCGCGGGGCGGCCGTGCGGCGCCACGTGGGCACGTACAGCCAGTCCGCCGGGTCCGCCCTGCGCCCGCCGCGCGCGATCGACTGCACCTCACCGTGCCGGGGCGCATCCACCCAGTAGCGCTGGCGCTCCCACGGGTAGGTGGGCAGGGGAACGCGGTTCAGCCGCTCGCCGGCGTGGAACCCGGCCCAGTCCGGTGTCACCCCAGCCAGCCACAGCCGGCCCAGGGCACCGAGCAGGAACGCGGCGTCCGGCGTGCGGTCGTACGGGTAGCGGATGGAGGGAATGACGGGGACGTCGCCCGTGTCGCCGCGCTGGCGGACGAACGTGGAGAGCGTCTGCCCGGGGCCGACCTCCACGAGGACGCGGCCGGGCGCGCGCAGCGCCTCGGCGATGCCGCGATCGAAGCGCACCGTCTCGCGCGTGTGGCGGGCCCAGTAGCGCGCGTCCGTGGCCTCGTCCGCCGTGATCCACGTGCCCGTGACGTTGCTGGCCATGGGGATGCGGGGCGGGTTGAGCCGCATCCGCCCCACCAGCGCGCCGATCTCGCCCACGGCGGGGTCCATCATGGGCGAGTGGAACGCGTGCGTGGCGGCCAGGGGGCGCGCCACGTGGCCCGCGTCCGCCAGCCGCTGGCGGACGGCTTCCACCGCGTCCGCCGGCCCCGCGACCACGCAGAGCGCCGGCGCGTTGACGGTGGCGATGGCGGTGCTCTCCACGAGGAACTTCGCCGCCTCGTCCGCCCCGAGCGGGACGGCGAGCATGGCGCCGCCGGGGAGCGCGCCGATGAGCCGCGCGCGCTCGGCCACGAGGGCCAGGGCGTCGTCCAGCGAGAAGATGCCGGCGATGCAGGCGGCCGCGTACTCGCCCAGCGAGTGGCCGATGACGGCCTGCGGCACGATCCCCCAGCTCATCCACAGCTTCGCGAGCGCGTACTCGATGACGAACACGGCGGGCTGCGCCAGCTCCGTGCGGTTGAGCCGCGCGGCGTGCGGATCGGCCGCGTCGTCCTTGCGCAGCATGGCGCGCAGGTCCACGCCGGCGCCGGCGGGCGTCTCGGCGGGCGCGTCGCCGGGAAAGATCACCTCGCGGATGTCCACGCCGATGCGCGGCCGCAGGAGCTCCGCGCAGCGGTCGACTTCGGCGCGGAACGCGGGCTCCGTCTCGTACAGCCCGCGCGCCATCTGCGGGTACTGGTCGCCCACGCCCGGGAAGAGGAAGGCGACGGAGCGGTGCCCGTCCTCCACCGCCGCCGTCCACACCCGCTCGGGGTGCTTCGCCGACAGCAGCGCGGCCGCGTCCTCGCCGGGGCGCACGACGACGGCGCGGCGGAAGGGGAACTCGCGGCGCCCCGCCTGCAGCGTGTGGGCGACGTCCGCCAGCGATTGATCCGGATGCGCGGCGACGTGCACCGCCAGCCGCTCCGTAGCCGCGTCCAGGGCGGAGGGCGAGCGGGCGGAGAGGACGAGCAGCTGCGTCTGCCGGCGGGGCGCGGACGGGCGCGGCTCCGGCGCCTGCTCGATGACGACGTGCGCGTTGGTGCCGCCGATGCCGAACGAGCTCACGGCGGCGCGGCGCGGCCCTTCCCCGCCCCATGCCTCGCGTTCCGCGGAGACGTAGAAGGGCGACGACGCGAAGTCGATCTTGGGGTTCGGGCGGCGGAAGTGGACCGTGGGCGGCACCTCACCGGCCTCGACCGCGAGCACGGTCTTGATGAAGCCCGCGATGCCGGCCGCGGCGTCCAGGTGCCCCACGTTGGTCTTGACGGAGCCCACGGCCGCGTACTGCCGGCGGTCCGTCCACCCGCGGTACGCCTGCGTGAGGGCGGCGATCTCGATGGGGTCGCCCAGGTCCGTGCCGCTGCCGTGGCCTTCCACGAAGCGGATGGTGGACGGGTCCACGTCCGCCATCTCCAGCGCCTCGCGGATGACGGCGGCCTGTCCTTGGACGGAGGGCGCCGTGAAGGCCACCTTGAGGGCGCCGTCGTTGTTCACGGCGCTGCCCTTGACCACGGCGCGGATGCGGTCGCCGTCGCGCAGGGCGTCGGCCAGGCGCTTGAGGAGCACGGCGCCCACGCCGTTGCCGCCCAGCGTGCCCGCCGCGTCCACGTCAAAGGCGCGGCAGTGCCCGTCGGGCGACGAGATGCCGCCGGGCGCGTACAGGTAGCCGCTCTCGTTGGGCACCACGACGTTGGCGCCGCCGGCCAGGGCCAGGTCGCACTCGCCGTGCAGCAGGCTTTGCGCGGCCATGTGTACGGCCACGAGCGACGAGCTACATCCCGTCTGCACGCTCACGGCGGGGCCGCGCAGGTCCAGCTTGTAGGCCGCGCGCGTGGCAAAGAAGTCCTTGCCGCTGCCCACGCCCAGCTGGAACTCGCCCAGGGCGGCGGCCAGCTCTGCGTTGCCGCGCACGTTTTCCTGCGTGTAGTACGGCGTCCCCGCGCCGGCGAACACGCCCACGTTTCCGCTCGCGCGCGCCGGGTCCACGCCGGCGTTCTCCATCGCCTCCCAGCACACCTCCAGGAACAGGCGGTGGGCGGGCTCCATGCTTTCGGCCTCGCGCGGGTTGTAGCCAAAGAACGCGGCGTCGAACTCGGCGATGCCGTTCAGCGAGCCGAACGAGGGCACGTACGCCGGGTGGGCGATGGCCTCGTCGGGGATGCCGGCCGCGCGCAGCTCGTCGGGGGTAAAGTGGCGGATGCCCTCCACGCCGTCGCGCAGGTTGCGCCAGAAGGCGTCCAGGTCGTCGGCGCCGGGAAAGCGGCCCGCCATGCCGATGACGGCCACCTCGGGCACGCCCTCGTATTCGTTGTCGTCGGCCGCGTGGGCGGTCTCGGGCTGCAAGCTCATGGTCTGGCTCGTGTTCTCGCGATCGGTGCGATCAGGCGATCTAGTCGGTCAACGGCGATGATGCGGATCATCCGCCGTGGGATTCAGTGCGATTTGGCGAAGCCCGCGCGGCGCCCCCTCCGCTCGCTTAGGCTCGCACCTCTCCCAAAAAACCCTGGGGGAGGTTTGAACTGCGTTTCATCCTGTCGGAGACGGCTCGCGCCGGCGGCGGAGCGCCCCCCATCCCCGGCCCTTCCCCCATAAACGGCATGGGGGAAGGGAGAACTTCGTCTCCTTTAGGGAGGGCACTCGCCGAGAGCAGCCCTGTCCCCCCTCCGTGCGGATCGGCGGAGTGTCTCTCGCCCGCCGAGGGCCCCCTCCCCCCGGCCCCCTGCCCCCGCTTCGCGGGGGAGGGGGAGACCTGCGGCCCCGTGCGAAATCCGCCACCGTGCACGGTCTCGCCCCCCTCGCCAACCCCTCCCCCGAAGTTGGGGGAGGGGTCGACCGCCGTTGCGAGGAACGAGCAAAAGGCGGTCGGGGGAGAGGGCCCCCCGTCGCGCAGCGACGGGGTTCACGCCCTCCGCTCCAATCCCTTCCCTCCCGGCACTCCTACCGCCGCCCGCGCTTCAGCAGCTCTCGTCGCGCGGCGCCGCGGCCCGTCCCCGCCGGCTTCTCCGCCCCGTCCTCCGCGCCCTCCGCGGACTGCGCATCCAGGTGCGCGGCGAGCGCGCTGATCGTCGGATACTGGAACAGGTCCACCATCGACACCTCGCGCCCGAGCGCGGTCTTCAGCCGGTCCTGCAGCTGCGCCACGAGCAGCGAGTGCCCGCCGATCTCGAAAAAGCTGTCGTTCACGCCCACGCTCGGGAGGTTCAGCACCTCGCGCCACACGGCGGCGATGGCCACCTCCAGCTCCCCCTGCGGCGCCGCCGACGGAGAGGCGGACGGGTCCGCCGGCGCCGGGAGCGCGCCGCGGTCCGTCTTGCCGTTCGGCGTCCGCGGGAACGCGTCCATCACCACGTACGCCTGGGGGACCATGTAGTCGGGCAACGCGCGGCGAAGGTGATCGCGCAGCTCCGCGATCGAAG
>NZ_DASURI010000835.1:0-8730 GCF_036280135.1 Longimicrobium sp. | reverse complement strand
CGCCGCGCTGGCCCTGCGCGAGACGGCGTCGGAAAAGATCATCACCGTCGAGGACCCCGTGGAGTACCAGCTCCCGGGGGTGACGCAGGTGCCCGTGCACCGGCAGGCGGGGGTCACGTTCGGCGCGGCGCTGCGCAGCATCCTGCGGCAGGACCCGGACGTGATCATGGTGGGCGAGATGCGCGACCCCGAGACGGCCGAGATCGCCGTGCAGGCCGCCATGACGGGTCACCTGGTCTTTTCCACCCTGCACACCAACGACGCCGTGGGCGCGCTGCCGCGCCTGCTGGACCTGGGCGTCCCGGACTACCTGGCCGCGGCCACCGTGGACGGCATCCTGGCCCAGCGCCTGGTGCGCCGCGTGTGCGACGCCTGCCGCGAGGTGTACGAGCCGCCCCGCGACGCCGTCCGCAAGCTGGCCGGCGACGACCTGCTGCCGCCCGCCTTTCTGCGCGGCGCGGGGTGCCCGGCGTGCCGCGGCACGGGGTACCGGGGACGGACGGGCATCTACGAGCTGCTGGTGCTGGACGATGCCCTGCGCGAGGCCATCGTGCGCCGCGCGGGGCGGGCGGAGCTGCGCGAGCTGGCGCGCCGCGCCGGCATGCGCTCCATGCGCGCGGACGCCTGGGAGCGGGTCAAGGAAGGGATCACCACGGTAGAAGAGGTGCTGCGTGTGGTGCAGGACTGAGGGCGGAGCGTTCCATGGCGGATGATACGGCGCTGCACGTGCGCGCGGCCCGCTGGCTGATGGGCCGGTCCCTGGCCGCGTACCGGCTGGAGCTGGCGCGGCGCAAGGTGGTCTCCAGGGCCACGCGGCAGGGAAGCATCCGCCGCTACCTGGGCGCCCACCCCGTGCGCGCCCTGCAGCTGGGGACGGGGCACAACGTGCTGCCGGGGTGGCTGAACACGGACGTGCACGTCTTTCGGCGCGGGCTGGTGGAGTTCCTGGACGCCACGCGGCCGTTTCCCCTGCCGGAGGCCAGCTTTGACTTCGTCTACAGCGAGCACCAGATCGAGCACGTGCCGCTGGCCGCGGGCGACCACATGCTGGCGGAGTGCTTTCGCGTGCTGCGGCCCGGCGGCGTGGTGCGCATCGCCACGCCGGACCTGGCGCGCATCGCCCGGCTGGCACAGGCGCCCCTGGGACCGGACGAGACGTACTACGTGGAGTACATCTCCCGCATGCTGGGCCTGACGGCCCCCGACCCCACCCGTGTGATCAACGCCATGTTCCGCGAGTTTGGCCCCGACGACGCGTCGGGGCACCAGTTCATCTACTCGTTCGAGACCCTGTCGGAGCGGCTGCGCGCGGCGGGGTTCACGGACGTGCGCCGGTGCGACGTGGGCCGGAGCGAGCACGCCATGCTGCGCGACGTGGAGCGCCACGCCGACGCCGTGGGCGACGCCCGCGCCGTGCGCTACGAGACGCTCGTCGTGGAGGCCACGCGTCCCGCGTCCGCCGCTTTGAAGGTGAGGGCGGGGGCGCGGGCCGGGTTCACGCTCATCGAGCTGGTGGTGGTGATCGCCGTGATCGCCGTGCTGGCGGCCGTGGTGGCGCCCAACGTGTTCAAGAGCTTCTCGGACGCCAACTCCGGCGCGGCCCGCCAGCAGATCGAGCAGATGGGGATGGCGCTGGACAGCTACCGGCTGGACAACCACGCGTACCCCACCACGGAGCAGGGGCTGGGGGCCCTGCGCACGGAGCCCACGACGGGCGCAAAGCCGCCCCGCTGGCGCGGCCCGTACCTGCGCAAGGCCGTCCCGGACGACCCGTGGGGCAAGCCGTACGTCTACGTCTCGCCCGGCCGTCACGATCCGCAGGGCTACGACCTGTACTCGCTGGGCCGCGACGGCCGCGAGGGCGGGGAAGGCGAGGACGCGGACGTCACGTCGTGGGGCAAGGCGGATCGCTGAACGGCAGTGCGAAGTGCGGGAGTGCGAAAGTGCGAGAGTAGGAGCATGGCGCACGGGCCGCCTTCTCGCGCGGACCGCATCCCCGCCCGGACGTGTCCATCCGGCGGCATCCGGCGCGCGTTCTGTCCCTGACGGGCCGCATCCGTGGCCATTGACCGGAATCACCAGGTTCTCGTGCGGATGATGCTCGCTGACCGGCTGGGCCGTCTCGTCCTGGTGCTCGCGTTCCTGTGCGCGCTGGCGGCGCCGCGGGGGGCGGGGGCGCAGGAGGGCGCGGGCGCGGTGGAGGGGACGGTGACGACGGAGGAGGGCGCGCCGCTGGCGTTCGCGCTCGTCCGCCTGCTCCCGGCGGAAGGGCGTGCCGTCACGGGGGACGTGATCACGGACGCGCGGGGCGGCTTTCGCCTTTTGGGCGTGCCGGCGGGGGAGTACCGCCTGCAGGTGGAGCAGATCGGCTACGCGCGGATGGTCTCGCCCGTGGTGCGGGTGCGCGCGGGCGAGACGGCGCGGCAGGACGTCGTGGGCCGTCCGGCGCCCATCCGGCTGGAGGGCGTCACGGCCACGGCGGGGCGCTGCCTGACGGTGGACCAGCTGGGGGACGACCCCGAGCTGGCGACGCTGTGGAACGAGGCGCGGAAGGGCGTGGAGACGCGGCGCGCGCTGGAGATGCGTTACCGCTTCAACCGCACGCTCGTGCAGGACATCGTGACCCACTGGCGGGGCCGCGGCCGGGGCAGCACGGGGACGCACACGGAGCACACGCTCGTCAGCCACCCGGACTCGGTGGCGCCGCGCGACGCGCGCCGGCGGGCGCTGTTCCTGGAGCACGGCTACTCGGACGGAAACACGCTCAGCGTCCCCGAGGACAAGGAGCTGCTGGAGGACGCGTTCCTGCGCGACCACTGCCTGGTGGCGGCCTTCGAGGAGCGGGCGGACGCGTACGTCATCCGCTTTCGCGCCGTGCGGCCGCCGCCGGCCGGGGCCGATATCCGCGGCACCATCCGGCTGGACGCGCGCGGCTACCTCATCCAGTCGCTCGAGTTCGAGTACCTGGCCCACGGCCGCCCGTTCGCCCGGACGCTCGTTCGCTACGAGGACGTACCCGTGGGCGGGGCCCGGCTGCGGCTGCCCACGGGCGGCGAGGCGTCCATCCGGTTCACGGGCTCGGACGCCGACGTGGCCACGGCGGCGGAATCCACCTTCTCGTACCTGTACGTCTTCGTCATTCCCCGGACGGAGCGGGCGGACTCGACCACGCGGGGCACTCGGTAGCGGGATGCGCGGGACCAGGGCAGCAGATTCGGCAGCACGGTGAGCACGGGGACCACGCCGCAGTTCGCCTACCGCGCGGCACACCGCAGCGGGATGCTGGAGTCGGGGACGGTGCGCGCGGAGAGCGCGGAGGCCGCCCGCGAGCTCCTGTTCTCGCGCGGGCTCTTTCCCCTGGAGGTGCGGCTGGAGCGCGGGCGCGAGGCCGCCCGCCCGCGCATGTCCACGGGCGACCTTGCCCAGGGGCTGCGGGTGCTGGCCACGCTGCTGGACAGTGGCCTGCCCGTGGCCCGTGCCCTGGCGGCCATGGACGACCTGGTGCCGCCCGCGTGGACGCCGGCCCTGGCCCCCCTGCGCGAGTCCGTGCGCCAGGGCAACTCGCTGGGCGCCGCGCTGGCCGCCGCGCCGGTGGGCTTTCCCCCGCTGGTCATCGGCCTGGTGCAGGCGGGCGAGGCGGGGAGCGGGCTGGGCCCGGCCGTCACCCGCGCGGCGGAGCTTACGGAGAGCGCCGCGGCCACGCGCCGGGCCGTCCGCGCGGCGCTGGCGTATCCGCTGGTGCTGGCGGCGGCGGGCACGGCGTCGCTGGTGCTGCTGGTGGGCTTCGTGCTGCCGCGCTTCGCGGCGGTGCTGGAGGACCTAGGGCAGGCGCTGCCGCCCACCGCCCGCACGGTGCTGGGGATCGCGGACGTGGCGCGCGCGGCGTTCGTCCCCGGGCTCTTCACGCTCGTCGTCGCCGGGCTGCTGTGGCGCCTGTGGACGGGCACGGAGGAGGGCCGCGCGAAGTGGCACGCCTTTCTGCTGGCCGTGCCCCTCGTGGGCGGCATCCGCCGCGCTTCCGCGACGGCGCGGTTCTGCGCGGCGCTGGGGGCGCTGCTGGAGAGCGGCGTGCCCATCGCGCCGGCGCTGAACCACGCCACGCGCGCCACGGGCGACGCGGCGCTCACGGGCCGCATCCTGGCCGCGCGCGAGGGGGTGGTGGCGGGCCGGTCCATCGCGGCGTCGCTGGAGGCGGAGGACGCGGCCACGCCCACGAGCGTTCGGATGATCCGCACGGGCGAGGAGACGGGCCGGCTGGCGGCCATGCTGTCGCACGCGTCGCGCATCGAGGCGGACCGGGCGGAGCAGCTGGTGCGGGCCCTGGTCCGCGTGCTGGAGCCGGGGATGATCATCGTCTTCGGCGGGATCGTAGCGTTCGTGGCGGCGGCGCTGCTGCAGGCCGTCTACAGCGTGAGGCCGATGTGAACCGCGAGTGCGAAAGTGCGAAAGTGCGAGAGTGCGAAAGTGGGTGCGGCGCGCGGACGAGGTTCCGCGCGCGGCGCGTCCGCCTGCGCACGCGCGTTTCGCGGTCGCGCTCCGGGTTCACGCTCATCGAGCTGATGGTGGTGCTGGCGATCCTGGGCGTGATGGCGGGCGTGGTGGGGCTCGCGGCGCGGACGCTGGACGACACGGATCCGGCCTCCCGGCGCGCCGCGCAAATCACGGAGGCGCGGCGGCGGGCGCTGGAGACGCGGCGCCCCGTCGTCATCCAGGTGGCGGAGGGCGACAGCGCCGGGCGGATGGTGGCCCTCCCGGACGGCAGCGTCCGCGCGGACACCCTCCTGCACCTCGACGTGCTGACCGGGAGGCCCCGTGAAGCCCGGTGACGCGGTACGAGGGCGGATCGGGCGAATCGCCGGCGTCCGCGCGCGGAAGCCGGCCCGCGTATGGAGCCCACTCCCGCACTCTCGCACTTTCGCACTTTCGCACTGCCGTACAGGTGCCGTCCTGCTCGAGGCCATCATCGCCCTCGCCATCCTCACCGTGTCGGGGATCGCGGCCGTGACGCTGGTGAGCCAGAGCGCCGACGCCGTCCGCCGCGCGCGCGTGGCCGACGCGGAGGCGCGCGACGCCGGCGCGTTCCTGCACGCCGTGTCGCTGTGGACGCGCGAGGACCTGGACCGCCGCCTGGGCGACCGGCCGCAGGGCGAGTGGCGGCTCATCATCCAGCGCCCCAGCCCCACGCTGTACGAGGTGGTGCTGACGGATAGCGCCGCCACGTACGAGATCCTGCGCACGTCGCTCTTTCGCCCCGAGCCCGTCCGCCCCGAGCTGCCCGGCCTTCCCACGCCCGGCGGGATGCAGATGCCCGGAATGCCGATGCCGGGAGGGATGCCGTGACGCCGCGTGGAACGCGCGCCGGCTTTACGCTCGTGGAGGTGATGGTGGCGCTGGTGGTGATGGGCGTCGTCCTCGTGGGCGCGCGCACCATGCTGGGGCAGATCGCGGGCGACGCGGACCGCATCACCGCCGCGTCGGCGGAAGCGGACCGCGAGGCGAACGCGGACCTGCTGCTGCGTACCGCGGCGGGCCGGCTGGAGGTGGTGCCCGTGCCGGGCCAGGAGATCCGCTTCGAGGGCGAGCCGCGGGGGGCGCGCTTTCACACGTGGTGCGAGGTGCCGGACGGCTGGCTGGAACGGTGCGAGGCGTCGCTGGGCTTCATCGAGCTGGAGGGCGAGAACGCGCTGGCCCTGCGCCTGTCCACGGGCGAGATGGTGGCCCTGCGCCGCGGCTTTCAATCCGGCGAGATGACGTACCTGCGCGACGCGGCGTCCGGCGGATCGTGGGTGCGCCGCTGGGGCGCCAGCATCACGGCGCCCATCGCGTTCGGCATCGTCATCGACGGCGACACGTCCATCATCCGCATCGGGGAGCGCGGATGACGGACCGCGCGCGATCCGCGAATCGTACCCGTGTACCCCCGTACCTTCGTACCCGTACGCCGTTACTTTCGCACTTTCGCACTCTCGCACTTTCGCACTGCCGTCAGGGCTTCGCCCTCCTCAGCGTCCTCTGGGTCCTCGTCGGCATCTCCGCCCTGGCCCTGGCGGCCAACCTGGCGGCCCGCGAGGGCGTGGCGTCGGCCCGTAACCGCGCGGACCTGGCCCGCGCCGCGTGGCGGGCGGAGGGGTGCCTGGAGCGCGCCCGCGCCGCCATCCACGACGCGCTGCTGGCCCACCGCAACGACGGGCCCGGCGCGTCCGTCTGGGGGCGGATGGACCGCGAGATCGCCCAGTCGCCCCTGCTGCGCGGCAGCGGCTGCGACCTGGAGATGCGGGCCGCCGGCGCCGCCCTGGACGTGAACGCGGCGGACGACGAGACGCTGCGGCGCCTGCTGCTCTCCATCGGCCGGTCGCCCGCGCAGGCGGACTCGCTCGTGGACGCCCTGGCCGACTGGCGCGACGAGGACGATGCCCCGCGCCCTTTTGGCGCCGAGCGCGACACGTATCGCGCCGCGAAGCTGCGTCCGCCCCGCAACGGGCCCCTGGCGGACCCGCGGGAGCTGCGGTTCGTCCGCGGCTGGGACGCGCTGGCGGGGATCGACACGCTGCTGGGGACGGAGCCGGGGCGCGTGCCCGTGACGCACGCGCCGCCCGCCGTCCTGGCCGCGCTCCCCGGGCTGGGGCCGGAGGCCGCCGCCCGCGTGGCCGAGATGCGGATGCGGGACGAGCGCATCACCGACCTGGGCGCGCTGCTGGGCGGGTTGAGCCCCGCCGCGCGCGACGCGGCCATGCGCCGCTTCGCCGACCTGGGCGGGGCCATGGTGCTGGAGCCGGAGGCATGGATCGTCACGGCGCGGGGCGCGGAAGGCGTGCCGCCGGCCGTGAGCGTGGTGGAAGTACGGCTGGTCCGCGCGGCGGAGCGCGCGGCGGTCGTCCGCCGGAGAACGTGGACGGAATGAGTGTTTCGCTGGGGATTGCCGTGGGCGCGGACCGCATCCGCGCCGTGGCGCTGAACGCCGGGCGCATCATCGCCGCCACCGAGGCGCAGGTGGGGCCGGGAGACTCGCTCTCCGCGGCCGTCACCGAGCTGCTTTCGGGGGCGCCGCTGCCGCGCTTTCCGCGGCCGAAGGTCGTCGTGGCGCTGGGCCCGTCGCTGGCGCAGACGCGGCGCATTGCCGGGCTGCCGCCGCTGGACGACGGGCGCATGCTGGCGCAGGTGGTCCGCGAGGGCGCGGGCAAGTTCTTCCTCCGCAACGGCGTGCCGCTCGCCACGACGGGCGTGCGCATCGTGGAGCCGGGCACCGTGTGGGCCGCGGCCCTGGACGAGCGCGCCGTGCGCCAGGTGGAGGCGGGATGCCGCGCGGCCGGCCTGCGGGCGGACCGCTTTGTCCCCGCCGTGGCCGTGCTGGGCCGCGCCCTCAGCGGCGACCACGTGCTGTGGCCCGACGGCCCCGCCGTGGCGGACGTGCAGCTGCGGGGCGGCGAGCTGCACGCCGTCCGCCGCCTGTCCGCCGCGCAGGGGGCGGATGCGCCCGCGCCGGCCGCCGTCCCCGCGCTGGCAAAGCTGGGCGAGGAGGGATGGCGGTTCGCGGACGCGTACGGCGCCGCGTCGCTGCCGGACTACGAGCCCATGGTGCTGCGCCCCGCCGGCGCCGCCGCCCCCGGCGACGTGCCCCGCTGGCGGATGGCCCTGGCCGGCTGCGCGCTGGCGGCCGCCGTCGTCTTCGCGGCCGTGGCGCCGGTCCTCCGCGCCATGCGGGCGGAGGACGACGCCGTGGCGCGCATCGCCGCCGTGCAGGACCGCCGCCGCGCCGCGTCCGACACGGAGCGCGAGCTGGCCCGCATTACCGCCGCGCTGCAGGAGGGTGCCGCGTGGGACCAGAAGCGGTACTCGCCCACGCTGCTCCTGGCAGACCTCACGGCCGCGCTGCCGCCGGGCACGGCGCTGGTCGCCTTTCGCGCGGACACGGCCACGGGCAGCGTGGTGGCCCTGGCGCCCCGCGCGGCCACCGTCGTCCAGCCGCTGGAAAAGGTGCCCGGCGTCGTCTCGCCCGAGATCGTGGGGCCCGTGACGCGCGAGGCGCTCGGCGGGCGCGAGCTGGAGCGGGTGATGGTGCGCTTCAGCATCGACGCCGCCCGGCGCGCGCGGCCAGGATCATCCGCGGCGGACTCGTCGTCGCTCGGGGCGCCGGCGGACACGATGTCGGTCGACGGGGAGGCGGCGCCGTGATCGGGCAGATCTCGGAACGCGACCGGCGGACGCTCCTCATCGGCGCGATCACCATCCTGGGCCTCGTGCTCCTTGCGCGCGGGCTTCCCGCGTGGCGGCGCTGGGACGCGGACACGCGCGCGTCCGCCCGGGAGATGGCCACGGAGGCCGCGCGGGCGGAATCCACCGTCCAGCAGCTTCCCGCCGCGCTGGATTCGCTGCAGGCCCGCCGCGCGCGCTACGTGGCCCTGGGCCGCGGCGTGCTGGAGGGCGAGTCCACCGCGGCGGCCGGCGCGTCGCTGGCCTCGCTCGTCAGCGGGGCGGCGGCGCGCGCGGGGGTGCAGGTGGGCTCCGTGCAGGTGCGGCCGGACAGCGCCGGCGCGGGCACCTTCATGCGCATCACCGTCCGCGCGGAGGGCACGGGCGACCTGCCCGCCATCACGCGAATGCTGGCGCTGCTGGAGGGCGGGCGCGCGCTGCTGGCCGTCCGCGAGCTGTCCATCACCCAGCCCAACCCCGGCGGCCCCGCCGAGCAGCCCGAGGCCCTGCGCGTGGAGCTGGCCGTGGAGGGCCTGGCGC
>NZ_DASURI010000834.1:0-12823 GCF_036280135.1 Longimicrobium sp. | reverse complement strand
CACTCCCGCACTAACGCACTAACGCACTCCCGCACTTGGTACTTGGCACTTGAACCTGGAGATAGATCGATGGACACCACCGAGATCCTCGTCCTGATCGGGGCGGGAGGGCTGATTGCCCTGGTGCTGTGGTACTTTTTCGGCGAGCGCGAGGCCGTCGCCGCGACGGAAACGGCGGGCGGCGTGCAGGAGATCAAGATCACCGTCAAGGGCGGCTACTCGCCCGACGTGGTCACGGTCAAGCAGGGGCGGCCGGTGCGGCTGGACTTCTTTCGCGACGAGACGGCGTCGTGCAGCGAGACGGTGGTCTTCGGCGACTTCGGCATCGCGCGCGACCTGCCGGCGCACAAGACCACGCCCGTGGAGTTCACGCCCAACAAGGCCGGCGAGTTCACCTGGACCTGCGGCATGAACATGCTCCGCGGCAAGCTCATCGTGGAGCCCGCGTAAGCCGCGACGACAGGCAACGAGGGGCCCCGCCCCTCGTCATCCAAAAAAACCGCCCGCGCGACCGTCGTCGCGCGGGCGGTTCGTTGTCCGGCAGGGATCACGCGGACGGGCCGCACTGCCACGCCCGGCCGATGTACTCCATCATCGGACGCATGGCGGCCATGCTCTGCCCGTGGATGGTGTCCTCGTTCTGGTAAAGATTGTTCAGGCTCTGCCGGACGCCCTCGTTGCCCCCGGTGAACTCCGCGATAAGCCCCTTCCACCTGGCGGCCATGGCCTGCACGGCCGGGTCGCACGGGTCGGTGCCGGCATCCATGGCGGCCTGCACGTCGGCCTGCAGGCGGGCCCATTCGCCGCCGACCTCCTGCATGCGCGCCTCGCCCACCTGCTCGCGGCGCTGGGCCAGGTAGTCCATCTGCTCGGGCGTGTAGTATTTCTCGAACATGTTGATCTCCTCGATGGTTGCGATGAGCTGCTCGGCGGAGACGGGCGCCGCCTCGCTGAGCCCGGCGGCGAGCGCGTCCAGCCGCTCCACCAGCCGCTGCTGCGTCTGGAGCTGCTGCCGCATGCGGTCGGCGTGCATGCGCACGACGTCCAGCGGCGACAGGCGCCGTTCGTTCAGCAGGTCGCGGATCTCGTCCAGGGGAAAGCCCAGGCTGCGCAGCGAGGCCACCTGCTGAAGCCGCGCCACGTCGTCCTCCACGTACAGCCGGTGCCCCGCCGCCGTCCGGTGCGACGGCGAAAGCAGCCCGATCTCGTCGTAGTGGTGCAGCGTGCGCACGGTCATGCCCGTCTGCTTCGCCAGCTCTCCCACCTTCCAGGTCCGCATCCGGCTCTCCTTTGTTTCGTCCCTCGTGTGTGTGGCCACGGCAGAAGGGTAATCCCTCACGCAGCGTGAGGTGCAAGGGCCTCGTTCACGAAAGATGACGATCGATCGATCCCCATCCGCCGAATTCCTTTGCCGATAACGACTTGCGAGAAAGCCGAACCTGCGCTGGCGGCCGGAGTATCAATCGCGTTCCAGAGTAGATGCCGATGCCGAACCGCGGGAGCGTGTCCGATGGCGAGCAGGAAGCCGGTGCGTAAGCCGGGCAAAAAGCGCGTGCCCTTTTGGGTGACGATGGACATGACGCCGCTGTACATCGTGGGCGTGTGCGTGGTGGTGGTGATGGCGGCGTGGCTGGTGGGGCGGGCGCCGCGAAAGGGCAGCATTCACGCGTGCATCGACGCGTACGCGGCCGCGCACACGCAGCAGGACACGGAGCGGGTGGACCGGCAGCGCCCCTTTGACACGCCCAAGATGCGCGGCGTGAGCTGCGGTGGCCTGCGCGGCACGCCGGAGTACCAGCGCGAGCTGCAGCACCAGCAGGCCTCCCGCGCGCACGCCTGATCGCCGCGATGGGCGTCGCGTCCGGCATCCGGTGCCGGCGTCCGCGCGAGGTACGCCGCCTGCCAGCCAGGGCGGCTAAAGCCGCCGCTACGACAGCGGAAAGCCCTGTCTCGCGCTGACGCGCGATGCGAACAGGGCTTCAACCGCCAACACGGGCCGCCACCCGGCGATGTGGCGGGGTTCTTCGCCTGGATGGCGGCGGTGCGCTCCGCGCGAGCGGCCGCCTTGGTGTACATCGGCGGCCTTCTCTGGAGCAGTCCGCGCAGGCGGACTTTGCGAAGTTCCAGCGGCGAATTCATTCGCTCCTGGACTCGCGCGGTGCCGGCGACGCGCAACCATCCTCGCCCTGCTCCCCGCTCCGGCAGAACTCCGCGTCTACTCCGCGAACGGCCCGAACTCCGCGTCTACGCCGTTTCTCGCCCGCCCCTACTCCGCCTCGTCCGGCTCCCCGTCCGTCCCCAGCGGCGGGAGCCAGGGCTCCAGCACGGCCTCGATCTCGCCGCGCAGCCAGTCTCCCAGCGTGCCCTGGCGATACACGGCCCAGGTGACGAGCGCGCCGTTGTACGTCGTCTGCACCGTGCGCGCGACGCTCTCCGCGTCGCACGCGGCCAGCTCGCCGGCCTCGACCGCCTGATCCAGCAGCACGCGGATGCCGCCCAGCATGGTTCGCGCGCTCTCGAACGCGGCGGCGTGAAACTCCGCGTCGTCCAGCTCCACCTGCGTGAACCCAAGGTGATGCGCCAGCGCTTCCGGCGTATCCGCGTGCGCCACGAAGCCCGCCAGCACCTCGAACATCGCCTCCAGCGGCGACGGCTGCCACGCGCGCGCCATCGCGAACGCGCCGCGCACCTCGCCCGCGCGCTGCCTCGCCACCGCCAGCAGCAGCCCGCGCTTGCTGCCAAAGCGCTGCACCAGCCCCGCCGGCGAATGCCCCGCTTCCCCCGCCACATCCGCCAGGGTCATCCGCGCCGGACCCACGCGCGAGATCACGCGCGTCACGGCATCCAGGATCGTGGAATCCGACGTGGTGCGCGGGCGAGGAGACATGGGTGTACTCGCGGCAGAAGAGTAAACGAATCCATGTTTACAAACTGCCGCGCGACGATGCCCATCGTCAAGCCTTAGAGCAGGTCCTGCAGCGCCGCCGACGTTTCCCTGCCCGGCGTAACGGGCACGACCTCGAACTCCACCAGGTCCGCCCACGCCGCGATCCACCGCTGCAGCAGCGCGGGATCGTCGCAGCGCATCAATTGAAAGCAGCGTCCCAGGTCCGCGGACACCCAGCTGTCCACGAACTCCGCGCCTTCCGGGATCTGCCGGCCGCGCTCGCGGGCGCGCCGGTACACCGCGACCGCATCCTGGTTGCGGAACTTCTCGATCACCATGAAGAGCATGGGTTTGCGATGGGCGAGGAGGATGGATGGGGATGCAGGCCGGGGGACACGTGTCCGCGCCGGAGTGGTTGATGCGTTCTTCTCCACGGATTCCGCAGCTCGTCACGCCGGAGGAGACGCCATGGAGAGAATCTCTCGTCTGATCGCGGGTTTCGCACTGCTGGGCACCGCCGCCTGCGGCACGGACGGCCCTCTCGCGCCGCAGATCTCGCCCGAGCCCAAGGATGGGCAGCCGGCGGCACAGGCGGACGTCACGCCCGCGCCGGATGCCGTCGCGTCGCGTCCGCCCACCGTGATCCTGCGGTGTGGAGGATCGATCTCCGCGCAGGGTGCGCCGCCGCTCTACCTGGTGGATGGACGCGAGATCACTTCCCTCGAAACGCTCGACCCGGGTACCATCGACGCGATCGAGGTGGTCAAGGGCGCCGCGGCCGTCGCGCGGTACGGACCGCGCGCGGCGACCGGCGCGGTGCTCATCACCACGCACGCGGTCCAGGCACCCAGCCCCGACTGAGCGCGGCCATCATGGATCGGGAAGGAAGATGATGCGCGGAATGTATCGACCGATCGCGGCGGCGCTGCTGCTCGGCACCGCCGCGTGCGTGACGGACGGCCCGTTGGCGCCGCGGATTGCGCCCGGGCCGGCGATTCGGAGCGTGGAAGCGGATTCTTCATCCGCATCGTCCCGCTCCGTTCTCCTCCGCGGCAAGCAACGGATGACGGAGACGTCCTATCCGCTGACGTACATCGTGGATGGGCGCGTGATGCCGGAGGATTCGCTCCCGTACGTGGACCCGGCGTCCATCATCAGCATCGAGATCGAGGGCGGGCTCAATGAAATGGCGATCGTCGATCCGCGTACCCCTCACGTGGTGATCATCCGGACCCGCGCGGGCGGCTGAGCGGGCCCGGAGTCACCCCGCGAGCTGCTGGATCCAGAAGTCGCGGTTCAGCTTGAGGATGCGGTCGCTCATCGCGGGATCGTCGATGGCGCGCGACAGCAGCACGGCGCCCGCCATCCCCGACAGCAGCGTGAGCGCTCGGTCCTCGCGGTTCGGCGTGTCCGGCATCAGCGCCTGGATGTTCTCCAGCACGCGCCGGATCTGCGCGGTGAAGGCGGCGCGCACGTCCGGGTCCTGCCGCGCCATCTCGCTGCCGATGCTGGGCATCATGCAGCCGCCGCCGGGATCGTCGCGGTGCGTGCGGCTGACGTACGCGCGGATGAACGTCGCCAGCTCCTCGCCGGGCGGCGCCTGCGCGACGAGCGCGTGCATCTGCGCCCACGTCTGGTCCACGGCGCGGCCGCACGCCTCGGCCACGAGCGCGTCCTTGCTGGGGAAGTGCGCGTAGAAGCCGCCGTGCGTGAGCCCCGCGCGCCCCATCAGCTCGCCGATGCCCACTCCCGACACACCTTCCTCACGAAACGCGCGCGCGGCCGTATCCACGATCTGCTCGCGCGTCTTTTCCTTGTGTCCCCGGGAATAGCGTACCACCTGCGTCCTCCTGGAATCGATCAGCGGCCCTGGGCGGCGTCGCCGCGCAGCGTGAGCAGCGTGCTGGTGGCGTGCGCCACCAGCCGGCCCTTTTCGTCCGTCACGCGGCACTCCGTGAGCCCCACCGTGCGCCCGCCGCCGATGACCCTGGCTTCGGCCGTGAGCGTGGCGCGCCAGACGGGCCGCATGAAGTTGATCTTGAGCTCCACCGTGGTGTAGGTCTCGCCCTCGCCCAGGGTGCTGCCCCAGGCGGTGCCCATCGCCGCGTCCGCCAGGTCGCACAGGATGCCGCCGTGCAGCGTGCCCATGGGGTTGGCGTGCCGCTCGTCGGCGTCCATGCGAAAGAGGGTGTGCCCCGGCTCCACGAAATCGGCCGTGAAGCCCACCAGCCGCGACACGGCCGGCGGGGGAATCTCGCCCGCCATCATCCGCCGCATGTGCTCCAGGATGGTGGCTGGCGGATCGGCGGATGCGGTCGACGCGGGGGCGGCGGTCGTATCGGACATGAGGCGCGGGATGTGGAAAGGTGAAGGATTTCGGGGGAGGAGGGAGATCCTCGCGCAACGCGGAGCGCCCCCCATCCCCTGCCCTTCCCCCACAAACGGCGTGGGGGAAGGGGGATCAGGATCCGCGCACGCGTGCCGATGATCTGCCGGCCCACGGAGAAAACCTCAGCTCGCGCACGGGATCTTACACGCGCTCGATGATCGTGGCGATGCCCTGGCCCCCGGCGATGCACAGCGTCACCAGCGCGGTGGCCAGGCCGCGGCGCTCCAGCTCGTCCAGCGCCGTGCCCAGCAGCATGGCGCCCGTGGCACCCAGCGGGTGACCCAGCGCGATGGCGCCGCCGTTCACGTTCACCCGCTCCGGGTCCAGCTCCAGCCGGCGGATCACCTGCAGGGGCACGGCGGCGAACGCCTCGTTGATCTCCCACAGGTCGATGTCGGCCACCTGCATCCCCGCCTGGCGCAGTGCCTTGCGCGCCGTCTCGGCCGGGGCCGTCAGCATGATCACCGGGTCCTCGGCCAGCGTGGCCATGGCGCGGACGCGGGCACGCGGACGCAGCCCGTTGGCCCGCGCGTACTCCGGCGAGGCCAGCAGCACGGCCGCCGCGCCGTCCACGATGCCGCTGGAGTTGCCAGCCGTGTGCACGTGACGAATGCCGCTTTCATGCGGCCAGCGGGCCAGCGCGATCTCGTCCAGCGTCTCGCCGTTAGGGCCCACGGCCGTCGCGCCCGCCTTCTCGAACGCCCCCGGCAGCCCCGCCAGCGCCTCCATGGTCGTCTCCGGGCGCAGGAACTCGTCACGGTCCAGCGCCACGGCGCCCGTCCCGGGGTCACGCACGGGGAACAGCGCGCGGTCAAAGCGGCCCTCGGCCTGCGCGCGCGCCGCCAGCTGCTGCGAGCGCAGGGCGAACGCGTCCAGCTCCTCGCGCGAAAACCCCTCCAGCGTGGCGATGAGGTCCGCGCTGATGCCCTGCGGCACCTGGGCGTGCTTGCGGCGCAGGTGCGCGTTCATGCCGTCGCCCTGGCCGCCGTCGCTGTCCATAGGCACGCGCGACATGCTCTCCACCCCGCCGCCCACCACCAGGGCCTGCGTGCCGCTCATCACGCCCATGGCCGCGAAGTTCACGGCCTGCAGCCCCGATCCGCAGAACCGGTTGAGCGACACGCCCGTCACGTGCACGGGCCAGTCGGCCGCCAGCACGGCGTTGCGGGCGATGTTGGCGCCCTGCTCGCCCACCTGCGACACGGCGCCCACGACGACGTCGTCCACCTGGCCCGTGTCGATGCCGGTGCGGCGCGCCAGCTCGTTGAGCGTCTGGGCCAGCAGCTCCTGCGGATGGATCTCCGTGAGCGAGCCCTTGCCCTTCTTTCCCCGTCCACGCGGCGTGCGCACCGCGTCGATGATGTATGCCTCCCCCATCCTGTGCCTCCTCCCGGTTGGACCCGCATTGGACGACCCGCATCATATTATAATCATCATACAATGAGCACGCAAATGTGTTCACCCGATGGCGTTGCCTTCCGCCGGCGGAGTCCTCTCCCGAGACGAGCATCCGCGCATTAATTTGCCGGATCACCGCGACCGGTTGATGTGAATCGGCATCGCAGTCTCCCACGTAGTTTCCCACCCCCAGCGTTCCAGGACATGAGCAGCTTCGAGCAGATTCCGTTCAGCGCGGCGGAGGCCTTCGCCGACAACCCCGAGCCCCGGTGCGCGTGCCTGCTCCTCCTGGACGTCTCGGGATCCATGACGGGTGCGCCCATCAACCACCTGAACGAGGGGCTGCGCGCATTCAAGGAGGACCTGGAGCGGGACGAGCTGGCGACCAAGCGCGTGGAGATCGCCACCGTCACCTTTGGCCCCGTGACCACGCTGGACGAGTTCCAGTCCGCCGCCATGTGGCACCCGCCTCACCTGGAGCCGCAGGGCGACACGCCCATGGGCGCGGCAATCGTCCACGGGCTTGGGCTGGTTCGGGCCCGGAAGAACGAGTACCGGGCCCACGGGGTTCCGTACTACCGTCCCTGGGTGTTCCTGATCACCGACGGCGCCCCGACGGACGCGTGGAGGGAAGCCGCCCGCCAGGTACACGAAGGACACCAGCAGAGCGCCTTCAACTTCTTCGCGGTGGGCGTGGAGGGCGCGGACATGAACACACTGGGGCAGATCTCCCCGCCCGGGCGCCAGGCGCTCAAGCTGCGGGGGCTGGCGTTCCGGGAGCTGTTCCTCTGGCTGTCCGGCTCCATGAGCTCGGTTTCGCGCTCCGCCCCCCACGAGCAGGTGGTGCTGGCACCCCCCACCGGGTGGGCCGCGGTTTGAGCGGCTGGCGATTTGTCGGTGCCTCGGTGCGGGGCACCTCTCACGACCGTAGCGGAACACCATGCCAGGATGCCCACCAGGCACGCACCGTGGGGGAGGGACCCGACGGACCGGTGCTCGTGCTTGCCTGCGCGGACGGCGCGGGGACGGCGGAGCGCGGCCAGGACGGAGCCCTCATCGCGTGCGCCCGCATGCTGGAGCTCGCGGCGGAGCTGGTGGAGGCAGGACACGGCGTGCGGCAGCTGGACGACGGCATGCTGCCGTTCTGGATCGATCGGGCCGCCGAATCCATCGCCGTGCAGGCTGCCGCGGCACGGCGGCGGCCGCGTGACTACGCCTGCACCCTGCTGGTGGCGGTGATCGACGGCTACGGCGCGGCCTACGCACAGGTGGGCGACGGGGCGATCGTCATCGGCGACGGCGACGGGTACACGCCCGTGTTCTGGCCCCAATCGGGAGAGTACGCCAACACGACGTTCTTCGTCACGGATCCACCGGAGCGGCGCTCCATCTGCTCGGACGTCCGCGCGTCGCCCCCCATGGAAGCAGCGCTGTTCACGGACGGCGTGCAGTCCCTCGCGCTGCGATTCGCGGATCGTGCCGCGCACGCGCCCTTCTTCGGGATCTTCTTCCCGGCACTGCGGGCGCAGCCTGCCGGTGAGGCGCACTCGCTTCGCGCGGAGCTCGACGCGTTTCTCTCGTCCGATGCCGTGAACCAGCGCACGGACGACGACAAGACCCTCGTGATCGCCACGCGCTTTCCCCACGCGGACGCCGGCGAGCCTGCCACCTCGTGAACCGTCCTTCCGTCGTACTGACCTCACAAGGCGTGAAGCTGGACCTGGGCGAGGAGCTTGCCCGGGGCGGCGAGGGCGCGGTGTATCACGTCCGCGGCAACGGCGACGTGCTGGCCAAGCTTTACCACGACGCGCTGGACGTCGGGAAGGTTGCCAAGCTCAAGGCGATGCCGGCGTTGGTGACCCCGGAGCTCCTCGCGATCTCGGCTTGGCCCGGACAACTGCTCCAGGTCGGGCCCAACCGGGAAGTACGCGGGTTCCTCATGCCGCGCGCGCGCGACCATCGGGCCATTCACGTGCTGTACGGCCCCGCGCAGCGGCGGAAGGAGTTCCCCAGGGCCGACTGGCGCTTTCTCGTACAGGCGGCGCAGAACGTCGCGGCCGCGTTCGCGACGTTCCATCAGCACGGGCACGTGATTGGGGACGTGAACCAGGGAAACATCCTGGTCTCGCCCGACGCGCGCGTAAAGCTGATCGACTGCGATTCCATGCAGATCCGCGAAGGAGGGAAAGTACACCTGTGCGAGGTAGGCGTCGCCCACTTTACCCCTCCCGAGCTGCAGGGCCGTTCGTTCGCCGGCGTGGTGCGCGACGCCAACCACGACGCATTCGGGCTTGCCGTCGTCATCTTCCACCTGCTCTTCATGGGCCGGCACCCCTATGCCGGCATCTACGGCGGCCCGGAAGAGATGCCTCTCGAAAAGGCGATCGTGGAGGGACGCTTTGCATACGGAAGCAACGCCGGCCACGCCCGGATGCGCCCACCGCCGCACACGCCGTCGTTCAGCAGCCTGACGCCCCGGGTCAGGGAGCTTTTCGAGCAGGCATTCGCGACCGGCTCTCGCCAGCGTCCTCCCGCGAGTGAATGGTACACGGCGCTTCAGCAGATGGGCGCCGCCCTGCAGCCGTGCCCCCGAAATCCCGCCCATCGCTACGTCCCGAACGCCGGCAGCTGCCCGTGGTGCGCCATCGAGCAGGGCGGCGGACCCGACTTCTTCGTATCCCTGACGGTAGCCGCCATCACCGGCAGCGGGTTTGACCTCGCCAAGCTGTGGCGAGAGCTCCAGGCGCTTCCGCCGGTCCCGGCAGAGCCGGGACTGCATCTGCTCAAACCCGCTCCGGCCAGGAACGCGGCGCCGGTGCGCCCCTCCATGGCATGGGCATCTCGCGTGGGAACGCCCGCAATCGCGGTCGGCGTCGTCTCGCTGATCCTGGCACTCGTGGCGGGCAGCGCGGGCATTGGCACCCTCAGCGCCGGCGTCGTGCTGGTGGGGTTGCTGCTGGTGTTCGGCAGCGGCTCGCGCGCGGAAAAGAAGGCGCGCCAGGCACGCCTTGCGGCATCGGACCGCCAGCACCAGGCGGCGCTTGCCCGGTACACCAGGGAAGTGCGCCCGCCGGTTGACGACCTCAAGCGCATGCGCCGGGACTTCGAGAAACGGCGCGAGGCCTACCTCGATCTGCCCGCACAGTACCGGGCCGCGCGGACCGCCCTCAACCAGCAGGTGCGCCAGAACCAGCTGCGGCGATTCCTGGACGGCGCCTACATCGAGAACGCCAACATCCCCGGGGTGGGGCCCGTGAAGGTCGACGCACTCGCATCGTTCGGGATCGAGACGGCCGCGGACGTGAGCTATCATGCCGTCATCAAGGTGCCGGGATTCGGACCCAAGCTCACGAACAAGGTGGTCGCATGGCGCTCGGCGATCGAGGCGCGCTTCGTCTTTGATCCAGCGGCGGGAGTGAACCCGGCCGACGTGGCCGCGCTGGACCGGAAATTCGCCCAGGCGCAGCGCGAGGCCGAGAAGGAGCTCACGGAGGTCGCGCTTCGTGTTCATCGGGCATCCGCCACCGCGATGCGTGCACACGCGGAAGTGAGTCCCGTGCTGGAAGCCGCGGCGTCGGCCTTGGCGCAGGCGCAGGCAGACGTGCGGGCGTTATGATACGCCTTTCGCGGTCAGGCCGGCCGGTGATCGTTCTCGGCAGCCCCGTCCTGTCTCTGCTGCCCGGCATGGAATAGCGTTCGGCCTCACCCTGCAGATTCCACACACGCCATCATGACCGAAGCATCCACCCCGCCGCAGGGCAAGACCCCGCGCGAGTCGGCGTCCACGCTCTCCGAGAGCATGATGCCGGACCAGCTCAACCACCACGGCAACGTCTTTGGCGGCGAGATCCTGGCGCTGATCGACAAGTGCGGCGGCGTGGTGGCCCGCCGGCACGCGCGCCATCCCGTCGTCACCGTGATGGTGGACCGGGTGGAGTTCCGCGAGCCCATCTACGCCAACGACTATGTGGAGGCGCACGGCCGCCTGGTCTACGTGGGCCGCACGTCGATGGAGGTGATGATCACCGTGGAGGCGGAGCAGGTGGAGACGGGGGAGCGCCGCTGCACCAACGTGTGCCACCTCACGTACGTGGCCCTGGACAAGTTCAACGGCAAGCCGCACCCCGTGCCCCCGCTCATCCTGGAGACGGACGAGGACCGGCGCCTGCACGCGGCCGCCCTGCGCCGCCGCGCCCGCCGCGAGGCCGAGCAGGCGGAGGCCGCCGCGGCCGAGGAGGCGGCGCGATGATGGACGGGATGGACCCGCGGCTGGCGCGGCAGCTGGCCTTTATCCAGGAGCTGGACCGGTTGAAGGGCATCCTGCGGCAAACGCGCGTGCTGGACGGCGCGCGACAGGAGAACAGCGCCGAGCACTCGTGGCACCTGGCCGTCTGTGGCGTGCTGCTGGCGGAGCACGCGCCGCCGGGGACGGACCTGACGCGCGTGCTCAGGATGGTCCTCGTCCACGACGTGGTGGAGATCGACGCGGGCGACGCGTTCGCCTATGACGCGGCCGTGAACGTGGGCAAGGAAGAGCGCGAGCTGCTGGCCGCCGAGCGCATCTTCGGCCTGCTGCCGGACGAGCAGGCGGACGAGCTGCGGGGGCTGTGGATGGAGTTCGAGGCGGGGACGACGCCGGACGCGCGCTTTGCCGTGGCGCTGGACCGCTTTCAGCCGCTGCTGCTCAACTTCAACGGGCAGGGCGGCAGCTGGCGCTACCACGCCGTCACGCACGACCGCGTGCTGGTGCGCATGGCGCCCATCCAGGAGGGCGCGCCCACGCTGTGGCCCGCCGTCCTGCAGCTGCTGGACGAGGCCGTGGCCCGCGGCTACCTGGCCCCCGCTCCCCCACCCGCCTCCTAGCCCGCGGACAGACCGGAACGGCGCCCATCCGCGGGAACACTGCGCAGGACTCGCCCGAAACCTGGCTTCAGAGCCCCCAACAAGCGTCATCCTGAGGAGCCGCCGCGTAGAACCTGATTCGCGCGGGTTCCCTGGCGGCGACGAAGGATCTTGCCCGCAAAGCGACAAGCCGGCTCCGTGCGCCAGAGCCGACTTGTCGCTTCGCACACAAGATCCTTCAGTCGCGCCAAAGTCCTGCGCGCGTTCGTCTTACGCGCGGCGCTCCCTCAGGATGACGCACCCTGGGCTCCGTTGAACGGCCGGTTTGACAACACTCTCTGAATGGAAAGCCGCGGCTGGGCTCGTGCGGGGTGGCGTGCCCCGCGCGAGCGCCCCCTCCGGGCTCGCGGAGCTCGCCCACCTCCCCCAAAAAACCCTGGGGGAGGTTGAACTGCGGTGGCTTTCATCCCGCAGGGCTCGCGCAGCGCCGAATGACTCAAGATGACGCACCCTGGGCTCTGTTGAACGGCCGGTTTGACAACACTCTCTGAATAGAAAGCCACGGCTGGGCTCGTGCGGGGTGGCGTGTCCCGTGCGAGCGCCCCCTCCGGGCTCGCGGAGCTCGCCCACCTCCCCCCAAAACCCCTGGGGGAGGTTGAACTGCGGTGGCTTTCATCCCGCAGGGTGCGCGCAGCGCCGAATGACTCAGGAAGACCGCCGCTTTCCCGGATCCAATATCACACGGCATCAACGGAAAACGGCAACGGACAAAGATCCGTTGCCGTTGCCCGCTATTCCCTATTCCCTGTTCCCTATTCCCTCCTCCAGCGCCTCACCCCGTCACGTCCAGCCCCACCGGGTACCCCGCCGCCTCCAGCTCCGCGCGGAGGAACGTGCCGAAGTTGTTCGCCGCGTCGCGCACGCTCACGGACACCACCCGCCACGCGCCCGTCTCGCTGCCGGACCGGATCGCCAGCCGGCAGCGCATCGTCCCGCTGTATCGCGTTCCGCTCACGAGGGCGGTGGCCGTGCACTGCACGCGGTGCACGCCCGTGGGGCTCTCGAAGGTGATCGTCAGGTCCTGCACGCCCGTGCCCGTGTCCGCCGCGCCCAGGATGACCGCCACGGAATCCAGCCCGTTGGCCCGGACGGCAGAGGGCGCAAAGGCCAGCGACGTCAGCGTGGGCTGCGTGGCGTCCGCGTCCGGGCTGATGACCGTGAGCGTGGTGGGATAGTCGTTCGCCTCCAGCTGGCTGCGGCCGTACTGCCGGTCATTGCCCAGGGCGTCCTCCATGTAGACGCTGAGC
>NZ_DASURI010000833.1:0-2094 GCF_036280135.1 Longimicrobium sp. | reverse complement strand
GGCTGGACGCGGAGACGGTGAACGGGCCGGTGACCGTGAACATGCCGCGTGGCTACGGCGCGCGCCTGGAGAGCCGCACGGTGCATGGTCCCATCAACGCGCCGGGCAACATCCGCCCCGCGCGCGCCGACGGCCGGCGCTGGGGCCCCGGCGGCACGATTAACACGGAGATCAACGGCGGCGGCCCCACCATCCGCGCCGTGACGACGAACGGCCCGGTGAACATCCGGGAGAACTGACGGAAGTGCGAGAGTGCGAGAGTGCGAGAGTGCGAGAGTGCGAGAGTGCGGAAGTGGGTCGATGCCCGGTACGGTGAGGATGGTGTGAGCCGGGCGTCCAGCCGGAGCGAATGAATTCGCCGCTGGAAAGGCACGAAGTCCGCCTGCGCGGACTGCCCCAGCGGCGATGGCCTGACGTACACCGGAGCCGAATTCGCACGATCCAAGCCGCCCCCGCGCATGAAGGCGACTGCCGGAGCAGGTGAAGCCCCGCCGGGCGACGCGAAGCGTCGTCCGGGCGGGGCATTTCGCGTTCGTAGCGGCGGCTGTGTGCCAGTTGCGGATCCCGGTACTCGCGACGTCCCAGCCACGGCGAATGATTTCGCGGCTCTGACAACGTGATGTCGGCCTTCGCCGACAGGTCCAGCCGCCTGCCCCCGTTGTGCACACAGGCCGGGATCAAGCCGTCGAAGGCCGCCCCCGGTGTACATGGCGCCGCCTGTGCTGGGGCAGTCCGCGCAGGCGGACTTCGCGACCTTCCAGCGGCGAATTCATTCGCTCCGGCTCGGAGATGGCCTTTACCGGATCCATCGACAATCGGCTCCGGCTGGACGCCGGGCCGCACCGCACGATCTCCGCTCGCTCGCGTCTCCACCTCCGCACTAACGCACTCACGCACTTCCCGCACGCACTCACGCACTTTTCATCCAGCGCGCTCGAAGTAGGTTTCGGACTTGCAGGCGGCGGGGGCGAATCGCGATTACCCGGGACTGGAGAGCAACCGATGCGGCTGGGGATGGTGGGGCTGGGCAAGATGGGCGGCAACATGGCGCAGCGCCTTACGCGCGGCGGGCACGAGGTCGTCGTCCACGACCGCGACGAGGCGGTCACGCGCGCCGTGGCGGACGCCGCCGGCGCAACGGCCGCGACGTCACTCGACGCGCTCGTCGCCGGGCTGCAGGCGCCGCGCGTGGTGTGGGTGATGGTGCCCGCGGGGCCGCCCACGGAGCAGGTGCTGCGCGACGTCGCCGACCGCATGCAGCCGGGCGACGTGCTCATCGACGGCGGCAACAGCAACTATCACGACACGCAGCGGCGCGCACAGGAGCTGGCGGGCCGCGGCATCCGTCTCGTCGACGCGGGCACCAGCGGCGGCGTGTGGGGGCTGGAGAACGGCTACTGCCTGATGGTGGGCGGCGACGTGGACGCCGTGGCCATCGCCGAGCCGGTGTTCCGCACGCTGGCGCCCGAGAACGGCTACCTGCACGTGGGGCCCAGCGGCGCCGGGCACTTTACCAAGATGGTGCACAACGGCATCGAGTACGGCCTGCTGCAGGCGTACGCGGAAGGCTTCGAGATCCTGCACAAGAGCGGGATGGGGCTGGACCTGCGCGCCATCGCGGACCTGTGGAACCACGGCAGCGTCGTGCGCTCGTGGCTGCTGGAGCTGCTGGAGCGCGCCTACGCGGCCGAGGGGCAGGACCTGGACCGCATCCGCGGCTGGGTGGCGGACAGCGGCGAGGGGCGCTGGACCGTGCAGACGGCGCTGGACCTGGACGTGCCCGCGCCCGTCATCACGCTGTCGCTGCAGATGCGCTTCCGCTCGCGCCAGGACGAGTCGTACGGGGCGCAGGTCATCGCGGCCCTGCGCAACCAGTTCGGCGGACACGCGGTCAAGCAGGCCGGGCCGGAGGGCGGCGCATGACGGAGGGCGCCCTTCCCGAGGTCCCGTCCGCCCCGCCCATCGGCGAGACGCCCCTGCGCACGCCCATGGCCGAGCCCATGGGCCGCGTGCGCCGGCCCGAGCCGCTGGTGCTCGTCATCTTCGGCGGCACGGGCGACCTGGCGCGGCGCAAGCTCATGCCCGCGCTGTGGA
>NZ_DASURI010000832.1:0-2811 GCF_036280135.1 Longimicrobium sp. | reverse complement strand
GCCAGCTGCGACTGCTGCGTGCGGAGCTCCTCCTCCGTCACGCGCAGCTCCTCGATGGCCGTCTGCAGCTCTTCCAGCGATTCCAGCAGCAGGGTTTCACGGGGGCGGGCCTCCGCCGCGCCCACGCGCAGGGCGTGCAGCCGCGGCAGCAGGGAAGCCGCGTAGTCGGCGGGATTGCGGTTCTCGCTCACGGGGGGTCCTTCAATCCAGGGAGGGGACAGCCGTCCGGCATGAACACCGTCCACCTGGGAGATGCAAGCCGCTTGCCACTTTCGTATGTACGGCAGCGTACAAATGAACGCAAGGAACAATCCTGCAGGCCCCGTGGATGCTTTCTTTCTGGCCGGAACATATGATTACGCCTGAAGGGCTCCGGGCCTGCTTCGCGTCTGGCCCGCAAGGTGCTTTACGAGGGGGAAAACGCGGGGAATCGTGACGGCGGATCGGACGGAGGACGGGACGGGATGCTGACGCTGATCGAGGGGGGGCGGGTCTACGCGCCGGAGCCGTGCGGGGTGCAGCCGATGCTGCTGGCCGACGGCCACGTGGCCAAGGTGGGGCCCATCGACCGGGACGCGCTGGAGCGGCTGGGGGCGGAGTACGAGGTGATCGACGCGCGGGGGTGCATCGTGGCGCCGGGGCTCATCGATCCCCACGTGCACCTGCTGGGCGGCAGCGGCGAGACGGGCTTCGCCACGCAGACGCCGGAGTTCTTCATCAGCGAGATGGTGGAGAACGGCGTCACCACCATCGTGGGCACCCTGGGCGTGGACACCACCATGAAGACCATGGCCGGGCTGCTGGCCAAGGTCAAGGCGCTCAAGGAGCAGGGGCTCAACGCGTTCTGCTGGACGGGCGGGTACGACCTGCCCCCCGCCTCCATCCTGGGCTCGGTGCGCGACGACATCCTCTTCATCGAGGAGGTGATCGGCGCGGGGGAGATCGCCATCAGCGACACGCGGGCCCTGCCGCACGATCCGCGGGAGCTGGCCCGCTGCGCCGTGCACGCGCACGTGGGCGGCATGCTGGCGCAAAAGGCGGGGCTGGTGCACGTGCATGTGGGCGAGGCCGACAGCCGGCTGGACCCCGTTGTCCGCGTGCTGGACGAGTTCAACGTGGAGGCCGACTGGTTCTATCCCACCCACGTGGAGCGGTCCGAAAAGCTCATGGGCCAGGCCATCCACCTGGCGCAAACGGGCGGGATGCCCGTGGACGTGGACGTGGTGGAGCGCGACCTGTACAAATGGGTGCGCCACTGGCGCGACCACGGCGGCCCGCCGCACCTGCTGACGGCGTCGTCCGACGCCAGCATGAACCATCCCGCCGTCCTGGGACAGCTGCGCGACTGCGTGCTGGAGCACGGCTTCGCGCTGGAGCAGGTTCTGCCCCTGGCGACGAAGAACACGGCGCGCATCCTCAAGCTCGAGGAGAAGGGCGAGATCCGGAAAGGGTGCGCGGGCGACATCCTGCTGCTGGAGGAGGGCTCGCTGGAACTGGTGCACGTGCTGTCGCACGGCCAGTTCGTGGTCCGCGATGGCCAGGTGGTGCGGCAGGAAAAGTGGCTGCGGGACAGCGACCGCCACATCCGCCTGGACGGCGAAAAGGACGGCGGCGGCCCGCCCGGCGGCGGCGCGTAGCGGGTCGGGCGGATCAGGCGCCCCCGTGAGAGACGCGCGGTTCAACCTCCCCCAGGGGGTTTTGGGGGAGGTGCGAGCCTACGCAAGCGGAGGGGGCGCTCCGCTCGGGCGCGGCCCATTTGACGGGACCACGGGGCGCGCGGGGACAACCACGCGGGGCATCGAGAGACGGGACGGGGCGACGGTCGTCCCGCGTAACCAGGATCGTCGGAGGCGGAATGTCGGATGAGCTGACGCGGGGGATCGAGGGGCAGATGCGCACGGAGCGGAACGAGCCGCCGGAGCGCGGCGGCCGCCTGCTGGTGATCGGCGGGGCCGAGGACCCGGACCCGGACGACATGACCGTCCTGCCGCACCTGGTGCAGATGGCGGGCGGCAAGAACGCGCGGATCATCATCTGCTCGTCGCCGTCGGAGAACCCGGAAGAAAAGGTGGATACCTACGGCGAGCTGTTCGAAAAGATCGGCGTGGCCGAGGTCATCCCCGCGCCCATCACCGGCCGGCACGAGGCGGAGCAGCCGGACCTGGTGGATGCCGTGCGCCGCGCCACCGCCGTCTTCTTCACGGGCGGCGACCAGCTGCGGCTCACGGCCCTCATCGCGGGGACGGAGTTCTGCGAGACCATCCGCTCGCGCCTGTACGGCGACGGGCTGGTGGTGGCCGGCACCAGCGCGGGCGCGGCCGCCATGAGCAGCGTGATGATCATCGGCGGCACCAACGAGGGCACGGTGCGGCGGGAGGACGTGAGCCTGGCGCCGGGGCTGGGCTACTGGCGCGACACGGTGGTGGACACGCACTTCAACCAGCGCGGCCGCGTGAGCCGCCTGCTCACCATCTTCGCGCACAACCCGCAGGTGCTGGGCATCGGCATCGACGAGAACACGGCTATCGACCTGGTGCCGGGCGACCGCTTTACGGTGCTGGGCGCCGGCGCCGTGATGGTGTTCAACGGCCGCGTGACGCACACCAACGCGCCCGACGCGTCGGATGACCAGACGCTGGCCATCACCGACAGCGTGCTCCACACGCTGCCGTCGGGCTACGGCTTCAACCTGCGTACCAAGCGCCCCATCCTCCCGGACGGCGAGGAGATCCCGCCCGCGCCGCCGCACTGAGCCGTGGGGGGACGGAAACGGAAGAGGACGCAGGGGACCCGACGGTCCGCTGCGTCCTC
>NZ_DASURI010000831.1:0-5791 GCF_036280135.1 Longimicrobium sp. | reverse complement strand
GGTCGATTCCACCACCGTTCTCCGCAGGCTGCTCCCCGTCCTGGCCGGCGCCAAGGGCGAGCGGCGCGTGGCGTACGCGCGCTTCGACGCCGGCCGCGCCGTGCTCGACCGCCGCTGGACGCTGCTGGACGGCGGCGAGCTGGACGAGGCCGCCGTGGAGATGGAGCCCCAGCGTCTGCACTCGCTCCTGCTGGACGACGCAGGCGGCGACCGCCCGCTCCGTCCCGCGGAGTCCGCGCCCGTGTGGGTGCTGCGCGACCTGCTCCCCGGCCTGGACCCCGACAAGAACTGGATCCGCGTGCGCGCCATCGCCCACGACGGCGCCCTGATGGGCGTGCTGGTGGTCGCCGAGCCGCGCCGCTTTTCCCTCACCCGCAAGGGCGAGGGGCCCGTGCCCGCCGCCGGCGACGTGCTGGAGATGGCCCTGGCCCGCGCCGCCGCCCTGGCCGCCGCGGGGCCCGCGCTGGGCGTGGGCCAGCCCATGGGGCTCGCCGAGTCCGTCGTGGAGCGGCTCAAGGAAAGCGAGCGCGCCGTGGCCGACGCCCGCGGCGAGCTGGAGCGCACCCGCGCCCGCATCGAGGCGCTGGAGCGCGCGGCCGGCGGCGCCACCGAGCTGCTGATGGACGCCCACGTGGAGCTGGACCGCCGCGCGGCCAAGCACCAGCGGCAAACGCGCGTCCTCTTCCTCCTCCGCAAGCTGCTGGAAAAGAACGCCGCCGGGATGGAGCCGCGCGAGCTGGCCGTGGAGATCGTCCGCACGGTGGCCGAGGCGTTCGGCGGCGGACGCTGCTCGCTGCTCCTGGTGGACGAGCGCGCGCCGGGCGGCGACCTGCGCCTGGGCGCCGCCATCGGCCTGCCGCCGGCCGTGGACGCGGGCGAGGTGCGCATCCCCATGGGCAGCGGCATCAGCGGCGAGGTGGCGCGCACGCGCATGCCGCACGTGTTCCGCGACGCACAGGACGGCGACGCCGGCGCCCTCGTGGGCGACGACTGGTACACCTCCGACGCCTTCGTCTCGCTTCCCCTCGTCTCCCGCGGGCGGCTGCTGGGCGTGCTGAACCTCACCAACTTCCGCACGGGCACGGTGGACGACAGCGAGGTGGAGCAGCTTCGGCTCGTCGCCCTGTGCGTGGGGCTGCTGGCGGACCACGCCGGGCTCCCGGAGCGGCTCTTTGACGCGGGACCGTCCCTCACGCCATGACCGACGCGCTCACCACGGCCCCCCTGGAGGCCGACCTCACGGAGCTGCTGCGCCGCGCCACCGTGCGCCCGCTTACGGCCGACGAAGCCGAGCGCGCCTTTACGGAGGTGATGGAAGGCCGCGCGTCCCCCGTGCAGATGGCCACGCTGCTGGTGGCCATCCGCGTGCGCGGGGCCACCTCGCAGGAGGTGGCCGGCGGCGTCCGCGCCCTGCGCCGCGCCATGGTCCCCGTGCCCACGGAGGCCGAGGGGCTGGTGGACACCTGCGGCACGGGCGGGGGCGCCATCACCACCTTCAACATCTCCACGGCCGCGGCGCTGCTGGCTGCGGGCGCGGGCGTGCGCGTGGCCAAGCACGGCAACCGCAGCTTTACCTCGCGGTGCGGCAGCGCCGACGTGCTCGAGGCGCTGGGCGTGCGGCTGGAGCTGGCGCCCGAGCGCGAGGCGCGCGTGCTGGAAGAGTGCGGCATCGTCTTCATGTTCGCGCCGCTGCACCACCCGGCCATGCGCCACATCGGCCCCATCCGCCGCGAGCTGGCCATGCCCACGCTCATGAACGTGCTGGGCCCCGTGACGAACCCCGCGGGCGCGCGGCGGCAGGTGGTGGGCGTGAACGATCCCGCGCTGCTGGAGCTCATCGCGGGCGCCCTGCTGGAGCTGGGCCACGACCGCGCCCTCGTCGTCCACGGCGAGCCGGGGATGGACGAGATCAGCCCGCTGGGCACCACGGAGCTGCTGGAGGTGGCGGATGGGCGGATCACCCGCCGCACCTTCGACCCGTCGGCGGAGCTGGGGTGGGAGCGCTTCGACGTGATGGGGCTGGAAGGCGGCGAGCGCGACGACAACGCCCGCAAGGTGGTGGGCGTGCTCAAGGGCGAGGTCGGCGGATCGGCCCGTGCCGCCACGCTGCTGAACGCCGGCGCCGCCATCTGGGTCGCCGGCCAGGCGGATACCCTGGTGGACGGCGTCCGCCGCGCCGAGGCCGCGCTGGATGCCGGCGCCGGCCTGGAAAAGCTCCGCGCCCTCCGCGAGGCCACCCAGGCGGCGTAGGGTCGAGCCGGACAAGTCGGAGAGGCGGCGGAAGAGTTGGGACGGACGGGCGGGTTGGACGACGGAGCAGGGGGCGGAGTCAAAGCGGTGCAATGTGCACGCGTCGCACTTTGCGGATGCCCACCCGGAGGGCGGTGCGGACGGCGGTTCGGAGAGCTCGTGCTGAAGTCGCGGAGTCCGCGCCGGAGCGATGAATTCGCCGCTGGAAAGGCGCGAAGTCCGCCTGCGCGGACTGCACCGCCGCCCCCGGGCGAAGGGGGCGGATGCAATGCGGAACAGATGCCTTTGCAGGTGAAGCCTCCACGGTCGGCGCGACTGTCGTGCGGCGACGCGGCGCCTTCGGTCGCGTGGCGTGGAGGTGAATCCCTCGCCGGGTCCGTCCCGTGTTGGTGGTTGAAGCCCTGTTCGCAACGCGCGTCAGCGCGAGACAGGGCTTATGGCAGTCCCAGCGGCGGCTTTAGCCGCTCCGTCGCGATCGCGGCCCCATCTGCTCGAATCCGGCCCCATCCGCTCGAATCCGGCCCGTCTGCTCGACGCGGGCGCCTGTGGTTCTCTGCCCACGCAAAACGCCCCCGCCGCCGATCACTCGGCCGCGGGGGCATCGTACGTCACCTGTTCTCGGCCGATCCGTCTGCGTGCGGATCGTCTGCCATCCATCCGATCCATCGAACGACGCGGGTCACCGGCATCCGATGATCCCCCGACCCGCGCGGACGGGGATCCCTTGCCGTTCCGTACCTTCGTACCCCGTACCTTCGTACCCGAGGTTACTTGGAGAACACGGCGCGGATCTCGAACGGCCCCTGGATGGGGGAGGGGGTCTTGTCGTCCAGCACCACGAGGGACTTGTCGTTCTTTCCCAGGCGGCCCACTACGAACGGCACGGTCTGCTCGGTCTTCATCGCATTCCCTTTAGTGTGCCGCCCGGCCCCCGGGCGGAAAGCATCCCCAACCCGCACCCGCGCCAGCGTCCCGAGGCTGACATGGATGCGGTGGTAGCGGGCACGCCCGCGGTTCGCTGAACCGTGGCGCCCCACGCGCGCGTCAGTACTTGCGGATCACGCCCACCACGATCCCCTGGATGCGCACGGCGTCCGCGGGGTAGAACATGGGCTGCATGGCCTCGTTGGCCGGCTGCAGGCGAATGCGGCCGGCGCTCTCGCGGTAGAACTTCTTGACCGTCGCCGACCCGCCCACCGTGCCGTCGTTCACCAGCGCCACCACCATCTCGCCGTTGTCCGCCGTGTTGCGCGAGTTCACGATGATGAAGTCGCCGTCGCGGATCTGCTCGTCGATCATGGAGTTGCCGCGCACCTTGAGCACGTAGTTCTCGCCCCGGCGCACCATGTCGTGCGGAACCGTGACGGTTTCGTGCACATCTTCCACAGCCTCGATGGGCAGGCCGGCCGCCACCTGGCCCAGCAGGGGCAGCTCCAGGGCCGGCGCGTGGAGGTCCGCGCGGACCACCTCCAGCGAGCGGCTCTTGTTGTAGTTCTTCCGAAGAAAGCCCTTTTGCTCCAGATTGGTCAGGTGCTCGTGGACCGTGGCCAGCGAGTTGTAGCCGAAATGGTCCGCGATCTCCTCGTAGCTCGGCGAGTAGCCGTTCGTCTCAACGAAGCTCTCGACGTAGTCGAGGATCTGCCGCTGCTTCTTGGTGAGCGCCATCCGCGTCTCCGCAGGGGTCGGTGGGTTGCCTTCCGAACAGGTACCGAAATATATAACCGAAGGCAAACCGAAGCGCAAGGAAAACGGAAAATCCATTGAGTGAAAGCATCTTGGACCGGATCGTCCGCACCAAGCGGGACGAGGTGAAGCTGGCCGCGCCCCGCCTGGCGGAATATCGCGACATGACACGGCAAGCCGATGCCCCGCGCGGGTTTGCGGCCGCCCTGCGCCGTCCTTCCGAGGTCCGCCTTCTCGCGGAGGTCAAGCGGCGCTCCCCGTCCGCCGGCGACATTCGCCCCGGAGCAGATCCGGTGGAGGTGGCCCGCGCGTACGTGGCGGGGGGCGCCGCGGCCCTCTCCGTCCTCACCGACCGCGACTACTTCGGGGGTGACCTCCAGTTCCTGCGGGACGTCAGGAAGGCAGTGCCCGTGCCCGTCATCCGCAAGGACTTTCTCATCGACCCCGTGCAGGTGTGGGAGGCGCGCGCGGCCGGGGCGGATGCCGTGCTGCTCATCGCCCGCATCCTGGAGCAGCCGCTGCTGGAGGAGCTGCACGGCCTGGCGCGGGAGCTGGGGATGGACGCCCTCGTGGAGGCGCACACCGAGGCGGAGCTCCGGCGCGCCATGGCGGCCGGCGCCACGCTCGTGGGCGTGAACAACCGTGACCTGGACACCTTCGTCACGGACCTGGGCCTCTCCTTGCGCCTGGCGCCCGGCGTGCCCTCCGGCGTGACCTACGTGGCCGAGAGCGGCATCCGCACGGCGGACGACGTGGACCGCCTGGGCGCGGCGGGCGTGGACGCCATCCTCGTGGGCGAGTCGCTCATGCGGCAGGCGGATCTCCAGTCCGCCGCCGCCGCGCTGACGGGCCGCCCCCGCGACGAAACGGCGCGCGGCGGATGAACGGCGATGCGCGCGCGTGGGCCCCGGCGGTAAAGGTGTGCGGTCTGACACGCCGGGACGATGCAGAAACGGCCGTCGACGCCGGCGCGGCGTATCTCGGTGCCATCCTGGCGCCCGGCTACCGAAGAACCGTGACGGCGGACGCGGCAGGCGTTATCTTCAGGAGTTTACAGGCAACGCCGGTGGGAGTCTTCGTGGACGCGGGGGAGGACGAGATCCTCGCCGCGGCCCGGACCGCGGGCATCCGCGTGGTCCAGCTGCACGGAAACGAGACACCGGAGCTGGCGGATCGTGTGCGGTCCGCGGGGTACCAGGCGTGGAAGGCCGTCCGCGTGCGCCACGCGGACGACGTTGCCGCCGCGCTCGCCCGGTACGCGGGCGCCGTGGACGCGCTGCTGCTGGACGGCTACGATCCCTCCGCGGCGGGCGGCACGGGCACGCGCTTCGACTGGGCGGCCGTGGCCGCGCGGCTGGGGGCGCTGCCGGACGGGCTTCGGCTGATTGCCGCGGGCGGGCTGCGGCCCGACAACGTGGCGGAGGCCGTCCGCACGCTTCGCCCCCACGCCGTGGACGTGAGCTCCGGCGTGGAGCAGGCGCCGGGCGTCAAGGACCCCGCGTCCGTGCGCGCCTTTGTGCGCGCCGTGCGCGACTCTTCTTTTGTCGATCCATAACGAGCGGGACGTATCCTGATGTTCGATGCGGGTATAGCGGGAGCCGCGGTGGCCGGCGAGACGACGGGCCGCTTCGGGGAGTTCGGGGGGCGCTTTGTCCCCGAGACGCTCATCACGGCGCTGGACGAGCTGGCGGACGTGTACGCCCGGGCGGCGGCGGACCCGGGCTTCTGGGACGAGCTCAACGCCCTGTGGCGCGACTACGTGGGCCGCCCCACGCCCCTGTACCCGGCGCGGCGCCTGGGCGAGGCGGCCGGCGGCATCGACGTGTACCTCAAGCGCGAGGACCTGAACCACACGGGC
>NZ_DASURI010000830.1:0-4753 GCF_036280135.1 Longimicrobium sp. | reverse complement strand
GCAGTTCTCCCCCTCCCCCGCGAAGCGGGGGCAGGGGGTCGGGGGGAGGGGGCCCTCCGCGCGCGGTAGAACCCTCCATCTTCACGCGGACCCGGCGATCCGGACCTCGATCATCGCACGAGCCCCGCGAGCCGTCGTGGGGCTCGTTCGATCGGATGCGTCCGCCAGCCCTGTCGGGACGCGCGGCGGGTGCGTATCGTGGGGAAACATCCGATCCAAACGATCCCGGACGAGAACTTTTCCGATGTCCCAGGAATCCAACGAAGTAACGCGCCGCGCGTTCACCAAGGCGGCCGTGGCGGCGGTGGCCGTGCCCGTGCTGGCGCCGCTGGCCGCCTGCGCCGGCTCCGCGCCGGAATCCAGCCCCGCGCCCTCCGCCGCGGGCGGGACGCCCGCGGCCGCCGCACAGCCGGACTCCGCGGCTGCCCAGCCGCAGTCGCAGGAGCCCACGCCGCTGGCCCGCGCCCTCATGGACGCCGTCCGCGCGCAGTACGGCGACCAGCTGGACGAGGCGGCGCAGGCCAAGGTGCAGCGCACCATCAGCGGCGTGCTGCGCACGGCGGAGCAGCTGCGGCAGTTCAACCTGCCCATCGCCACGGAGCCGTCGTTCGTCTACCGCGTTCCCGGAGGCGCCGCGTGAGCATCCCCGATTCCACGCTGCACCTGCCCCTGGCCGCCCTCGCCGAGCAGGTCCGCACCCGCCGGCTGGACCCCGTGGAGCTGGCCGAGGCGTACATGGCCCGGCTGGAGCGCTTTGGGCCGGACCTGGGCGCCGTCATCACCGTCACGCGCGAGCGAGCGCTGGCCGAGGCGCGCCGCGCGCGGGACGAGATCGCGGCCGGGCGCTACCGCGGTCCGCTGCACGGCATCCCGTACGGCGCCAAGGACCTGATCGGCGCGGAAGGCTATCCCACCACGTGGGGCGCGCAGCCCTACCGCGAGCAGCGCCTGCCGGACGCCACTGTCGTGGAGCGGCTGGAGGCCGCGGGCGCCGTGCTGGTGGCCAAGCTCGCGTCCGTGGAGCTGGCGGGCGGATTTGGCTACGAGCAGGCGAACGCGTCATTCACGGGGCCGGGGCGCACGCCGTGGAACCGCGACTACTGGAGCGGCGGATCGTCCAGCGGACCCGGCGCGGCCGTGGCGGCGGCGCTGGTGCCGTTCGCCATCGGCAGCGAGACGTGGGGCAGCATCTTCGCGCCGGCCGCGCTCAGCGGCGTCACGGGGCTGCGGCCCACGTACGGCCGCGTGAGCCGCTGGGGCGCCATGGCCCTCTCGTGGACCATGGACAAGATCGGCCCCATGTGCCGCACGGCGGAGGACTGCGGCCTGGTGCTGCAGGCCATCGCCGGCCCGGATCCGCGCGACGACTCCGCGCAGAACCGCCCGTATCGCCACGCGTCCGACGCCGTGCTGCCGCGCCGTCCACGCATCGGCGTGCTCAAGGGCAACGCGGAGGGGTCGCAGGCCGAGGTGCGCCGCAACTTCGAGGCGTCGCTGGAGGTCATCGGCCAGTTCGCGGACCTGGTGCGCGACGTGACGCTGCCGGAGTACCCGTACGGCGCGGCGGCGTCCATGATCATCGACGCCGAGGCGGCCAGCATCTTCGAGGAGCTGGTGAGCAGCGGCCGCGTGCGCGAGCTGTCGGCGCCGGAGGACCGCATCGGCGGATACGCGGGGCAGGTGGTGCTGGCCAAGGACTACCTGCGCGCCATGCGCATCCGCCGCCCCGCCGGCGAGGCGATGGACCGGATGTTCGCCGAGGGCGGGTTCGACGCGCTGGTGCATCCCACGTGGTCCACCGTCTCGTATCCCGTGGACAAGCCGTTCGACGAGGCGTACACCGACCTCACGGGCGAGGGCGAGGGGATCAGCGGCGCGTCCAACCTCGTCGGTCTTCCGGGGATCGCCATGCCCAACGGGTTCGGCCGCGAGAACCTGCCCACGAGCATCGCCTTCACGGGCCGCGCGTGGTCCGAGGGGCGGCTGATCGCCATCGCCCGCGAGGTGCAGCGCCGCACGGACTGGCACCTGCGCATTCCGCCGGGTTACTGAACGGTCGGCGGATGCGATTCGGTGAATCCTGGCGTGCGGAGGTGATGCGATGGCGGACGCGGTGAGGGACTTCAACGCGGTGAACAAGCCGAAGGATGCGTGGAAGGCGGTGGTCTCGCCCGAGGCGTTCAACGTGCTCTTTCGCGAGGGCACGGAGCGGGCGTGGACCAGCCCGCTGAACGACGAGAAGCGGCCCGGCACGTTCGTCTGCGCGGCGTGCGGGCTTCCGCTCTTTACGTCGGCCACCAAGTTCGACAGCGGCACGGGGTGGCCCAGCTTCTGGGACCCCATCCCGGGGCACCTGGAGACCAAGCGCGACTTCAAGCTCATCTGGCCGCGCACGGAGTACCACTGCGCGCGGTGCGGCGGGCACCAGGGCCACGTGTTCAACGACGGCCCCGCGCCCACGGGCCAGCGCTACTGCAACAACGGCGTGGCGCTCGCCTTCGTGCCCGACGGCGAGCCGCTGCCTCCCCTGCGCAGCTGACGGGCGATACACCAGGGCTCGTCTGAGGCTTACCTCGAGCTCAAGAAGCGTCATCCTGAGGGAGCGCCGCGCAGAACAGGAACGCACGCAGAACTTTGCCCGACCGAAGGATCTTGTGTGCGAGACTCGGAGGCGGACTTTCGTGCACGAAGGTCACCCCCGAGCTTCGCGGGCAAGATCCTTCGTCGCCGCCATGGATCACGCGCGGGCAGGATCGCGCAGCGGCTCCTCAGGATGACGCATTCCGGACGAGGGGCTTGGCCACACCCTCGGCGACGCACCTGGCGATGCGTCTGGTCCGATCGGCGAATGAGAAAGGGGCGGCGGATCCGCGTGATCCGCCGCCCCTTCCGTCATCCGCCCATCCGCCGTCCGATCAGGAGTTGGGATCGCGGTAGCCGTACGCCACCACCTGGTCCGTGGCTGCGTTGCGCACCTCCATGTACTCGTCGCGGCGCGCCCGCATGAACGTCACGTAGTACTCCTCGCGGTTGTCACCAAAGGAGAAGTACAGGGCGTTGGGGTCCTGCGCGCGGCGCGGCGCGTATTCCTCCATCTGCCCGCGACGCGTGCGGCCGTTGCGGCTCCACGTGTACGAGCCGTCATCCGCCACGTCCAGGTAGCCGAAGCCCGCGTTGGCCGCCACGCTCGTCCAGCTCTCCGGGTCCACCCGCACGTTGGGCAGCACGAGACCCCAACGGCCCACGAGCCGGTCGTCGAAGCCGTACGGGTCGTCGTCGTACCCGGTGTCGTATCCGCCACCGTTGTCGTACCCGCCGCCATTGTAGCCGCCGGCGCCGGGGTACTGGTCGCTGTCCACCTCCAGCGTGTACGCGCCCGTGCCGCCGCCAAAGCCGTTCACGCGGATGACGTACGATCCGTCGTTGGGTAGCCGGAAGCTGAGGCGTGAGTCGGTGTTGCCCGCGCCGTCGTCGTCGCGCGCCAGCACGCTGCCCACGCCGTGCCGCCCGCCGGCCGTGCCCAGCACCAGGTACGCGTCAAAGACGGGGGAGATGAGCGTGAGCGACAGGAGCTCGCCGCGGCGGCCCTGGTACGTGTACAGGTGGAACGGCTCGCCCCCGTCCAGCCGCGAGTCGGACGGCGCCAGGTACCCCTCGATGCGCTCGCCCGCCTGCACGGGCCCGCCGGCCGCGGGGCGTACGCCGCCGCCCATCCCCGTGCCGGGACGGGGCCGCGGACGCGGGCGCGCGGGGTTGGGATCGTAGTAGCCGTCGTCGTTGCGGCCCATGCGCCCGCCGGAGAGCGTGAGCGTGTACTGCCCCGTGCTGCGGCTGAGCGAGCTGGCGCGCACCACGTACGTGCCGTCCTCCGGCAGGGTGAGCTGGAGGCGCGAGTCGCGGCCGTCGCCGCCGTCGTCGTCGTACGACAGCTCGCGCCAGCCGCCGCGGCGCGAGCCCAGGTGCAGGTACGCATCGAAGTCGTCGGACTCCATCTGCACGATGACGGTTTCGCCGCGGCGCCCGTCGAACGTGTACTCGTCGAAGTACGAGCCCCGCTCGGAGCGCGGGTCGGTGCTGCTGAGCGTGCCGCGCGTGATCTCGCCCGGCACGAGCGGGCGCTGCGCGGCCGCGGAACTGGCGGCAAGCGCGGTCGCGGCAAGGGGCAGCCAGAGGAGCTTGTTCATCGGGATCGGGATCGTGTGGTGCGTGTGGTTGGACCGGCGGGGCGTTGCTACAAAAGTTTGGGGCAGATGGGACGAATCCGCAACGCTCGTCTGCGCCCCTGCCGTCCGCTCGCCGGTCCCTGTGACGGGGAGCCGATACGGGGCGGGGTCGGTGGTGGTTTCGGCTGAAGCCAGATTATCTTTACGCTGCACCTCCGTCCCCGACGGGGTTCATCCGTTCGGATCTCCAACTGGTTGCAAGCAATGACTGAGAAGATGCGTGCGATGCTGGACCGCGCCGTCCAGCAGGCCAACCAGCGGATGACGGCCATCCAGAAGGGCCAGTTCCATCCCCGGATCGACGTTGTTCGCCAGGGTGGGCCGGTGGAGCCCGCGGGGCAACCGGCCAAGAACGCGGCCTGATCATCCGTCCATGCAGTCGAGGGCGCCCGAGAGGGCGCCCTTTTCGTTGGTATGTGCCCCGTGCGAGCCGGCGGCTCCGGCGTGCCTGTGCTAACTCTTTCGCAGGCGGGAGGGTTCCGGCAGATTAGGGGAATCCAACACCCAGGCGTTCCGTCCCCCGCGCGGAC
>NZ_DASURI010000829.1:0-3569 GCF_036280135.1 Longimicrobium sp. | reverse complement strand
CGTGTACCTCACGCCGCAGGGTGCGTCCGGCAGGCCGTTCAGCCTGCGCATGGAGCACACGGTGCTGGACCGGGGCAGCTTCTACATGCCCACGGGCAACGGCGGCTACGGCAGCATGGTGCTGCGCAATTCGCTCCTGCGCGACCTGGCGTCGTACCTCTACATCTGGTATCCCGTGGCCGACGTGGTGATCGAGGGCAACCGGTTCGTGCGCACGGGCGGCATCAGCGTGGGCGCGCGGGCGCCCGTGCGGGTGTACGTGCGCAACAACGCGTTCGTGGACTGGACGACGGACTTTGCCGTGGAGAACTGGGCCAGCTACGACGGGGACGTGATGGTGGTGGAGCGAAACAGCTTTCTCACCACCGGCAGGACGGCGGTGCGCCTGCCCCGGGACTACCCGGGACGGATGAGCGCCGCCGGCAACTACTGGGGCACCACCAGCGAGGCGGTCATCCAGTCGATGATCTTCGACGCCAACGACGACGCGGGCTCGGCGGGCACCATCGAGTACCGCCCGTTCCTCACGGCCCCCGACCCCGCCACGCCCACGCCCTGACGGCGGCGGACGGCGCTCCGCGGATCCGTCGGCATCCAGCAGCGTACCCCGGTCCCGCGCGGACCGGGGTACGCTGCGTCCTCCGCTTCGTCTGCGTGAGAAGGCCGTTCGCCCTTACTTCCGTTCGTCGGGGTCGTGCACCATCTCGTCGAGGGCCACGGCGATGCCCAGGATGATCCCCTCGTCCTCGCCCGGCTGGATGTCGATGCCGTACGTGTCGCGGAGGGCGAACCACGCCTTGGACACGCGCGCCACCGTCCGGTCGCCGCGGCGGATCTCGTAGTCGTGGTCCAGGATCTCGCCCTGCACCTCCAGGTCTTCCCCGCCCTCCACCTCCACGCTGAACCGGTCGCGGAACGGGGCGATGAGCGCCTTTTTGACCGTGGCGACGGTCTCGCCGCCCCGCAGCAGCTTCATGCTGTCGCGCAGGGCCAGCTTCTTCTCCCGCACGGTCACCACTTCCGACCCGTCCATCCGCGTGATCTCGAACGTCTCGCGGATGCGCAGCACCTTGCCGTCCACCCGGAACGCCGGCCTGCCCTGCTCGTCCTCGATGGTAAAGTCCTCGCCGATCGAGATCAGGTGCTGCTTCATCCGGTACCGCGCCATCGCCGTATCTCCTTGCGCCGCCGTTGCCTGCGAACCTCGCGAGGCGGATGGGTCCGGCAAGCTCCACGCCCGCGCGCGTCGTGACGCTTGCGTTCGGCTTCCATTCGGTTTAGCATGGAGCGAGCGAGACGCCGTCCACCTTTTCGTCCGAGGCCGCCCATGGCCAGCAGCAAGGCCGCCACCGTCGACGAGTACCTGCGCGAGCTGCCGGACGACCGGCGCGCCGTCCTCTCCGCCGTGCGTGAGGTGGTGCTGCGCAACCTGCCGGAGGGCTACCGGGAGACGATGTCGTACGGGATGATCGGCTACGGCATCCCCCTGGAGCGCTATCCGGACACGTACAACCGGCAGCCGCTGGCCTACGCGGCGCTGGCGGCGCAAAAGAACTACTACGCGCTGTACCTGATGTGCGCGTACCAGGACTCCGCGCAGGAGCAGGCCCTGCGCGACGCGTTCGCCGCCGCGGGAAAAAAGCTGGACATGGGCAAGTCGTGCATCCGCTTCAAGAAACTGGACGACCTGCCCCTGGACGACATCGGCCGCATCATCGCGTCCACCCCGCCGGACGCCTTCATCGCGCAGCACGAGGCCGCGCGAGCGAAGTAGACGCGGAGCGGATGCGCATCCGCGACGGGCACGGGGGGCTTGCCGAAACGGCGTCCGTGACGGACATTTCCGCCCGACGAACCCCGACGACCAACCGCGAGACGCACCGATCCACGGAGGACCTGATGGGATACAACGACGATCCGGAAGCCAAGGCCACCCTGATGAACGCGTTCACGGGGCTGGGCATTGCCCTGGTGTTCCTGCTGATCGTGGCCGGCGTGACGTTCACCTGGGCCAGGAACGCAACGCCCAGCCACGGCGCGGGCGCCGAGCACGCCGCGCCGGCCGCCGCGCAGCACTGAGCGCCGGCTCGCCGATGCTTCCCAGCCCGGACGCGCGCCCCCGCGCGTCCGGGCTTTCCACAGCCACCCCTGCCGTCCGCGCGCGCCCCTGATGCCGTTGTACGACGCGATCCGCCCCCTGCTCTTTACCCTCCCGGCGGAACAGGCGCATCACGCGGGCACCACCGCGCTCAGCACCGCCCTGGCCCTGCCACCCGCGCGCGCCGCCGCCCGCGCCCTCTTCGACGTCCGCCATCCCGCGCTGCAAGTGGAGCGCTTCGGCATCCGCTTCCCGAACCCGGTCGGCCTGGCGGCGGGGTTCGACAAGAGCGGCGCGTGGTTCAACGCGCTGGGGGCGCTGGGCTTTGGCGCCATCGAGATCGGCACGGTGACGGCGCTGGCGCAGCCGGGAAATCCGCAGCCGCGCCTCTTTCGCCTGCCGGCGGACCAGGCGCTGCTGAACCGGATGGGCTTCAACAACCCCGGTGCGGAGGCCGTGGCCGCGCGGCTGCGGCGCGCGCGCATCGAGCCCGTGCTGGGCATCAACCTCGGCAAGAGCAAGGCGGCGCCCCTGGAAGACGCCGCCGCGGACTACCTGCGCAGCCTGGAGCTGCTGGAGCCGTTCGCGGCGTACCTCGTGGTCAACGTGAGCTCGCCCAACACGCCGGGGCTGCGGCAGCTGCAGGACGCCGCGCCCCTGCGCGAGCTGCTGCGCGCCCTGCGCACGCGCGCCGGCGAGCTGGCCTCCGCGCGGGGCGGCGCGGCGAAGCCCATCCTGCTCAAGATCGCGCCGGACCTGACGGACCCGCAGGTGGAAGAGGCGGCGGGGATCGCCGTGGAAGAAGGGATGGCGGGGCTCATCGCCACCAACACGACGGTCTCGCGCGAGGGGCTGCGGACGCCCGGGGTGGACGGCATGGGCGCGGGCGGCATCAGCGGGGCGCCCGTCCGCCGCCGCGCCGTGGAGGTCGTGGCGCACGCGTACCGGACGACGGGGGGGCGCCTGCCCATCGTGGGCGTGGGCGGCATCTTTGGCCCGGACGACGCGTGGGCCATGGTCCGTGCCGGCGCGTCGCTCGTGCAGGTATGGACGGGCTTCATCTACCGGGGCCCGGGCATCGCGCGCGACATCAACCGCGGGCTGCTGCGGCGGATGGCGCGCGACGGCTTCCGGTCGCTGGACGAGGCCGTGGGGACGGCCGGCCGATGATCCCCACGCTGCGCACCGCCCGCTTTCTGCGCGCGTACCTGCGCGACGGCGCCGGCCCGTTTCGCCAGGAGGAGATCACCATCCCCATCGGCGGCGAGGCACGCGAGGCCACGCTGTACCTGCCCACGCGCCGCGGCCCGGCGCCCGGCTGGGTGGTGCTGCACGGGCTGACGGTCCCCGGCCGGCATCACAAGGCCATGACGCGCTTCGTCCGCTCGCTGGCGGCCACGGGCGCGGCCGTGCTCGTGCCGGACGTGCCCGCCTGGCGTGAGCTGCGGCTGGACGTGGACGCCGCGCGGAC
>NZ_DASURI010000828.1:0-22752 GCF_036280135.1 Longimicrobium sp. | reverse complement strand
CTTTGCCAGGGGAATGACGGGATGCGCGGCGTACCACCGCGCGCCCAGCAGCCCCGACTCTTCCGCCGTGAAGGCCACGAAGACGAGCGAGCGGCGCGGCACGGGATTCATCCGCCGGTAGGCGCCGGCCAGGGACAGCATCCACGCCACGCCCGACGCGTCGTCCAGGGCACCGTTGTAGATGCTGTCGCCGTTGATGGCCCGGCCCACGCCAAAGCTGTCCCAGTGCGAGCTGAACAGCACGGCCTCGCCGCGCACGGCGGGGTCCGAGCCCTCGATGCGCGCCACGACGTTGTGCGAATCCACCCGGCGCACGGCGTTGCGGACGCGAAAGCGGGCGCGCGCGTCCAGCGCCACGGGGCGAAACTCGCGCGTGCGGGCCGCCCGCTCCAGCGCGGCGAAGTCCTGCCCGCCGGCCGCCATCAGCGCGCGCGCCGTCTCCAGCTGGATCCACCCCTCCACGGGCACGTGCGGCCGCGCGCCCTCCACCTCGAAGCGCTCGCGGACGTTGCTCTGCACCACGCTCCACGGGTAGCCCGCCGGCCCCGTCTGGTGCACGAGCAGCACGGCCGCCGCGCCGCGCTCGGCCGCCACGTCGTACTTGTACGTCCAGCGGCCGTAGTACGTCATGGCGGGCCCGCGGAACACGTCGGGGTCCAGCCGCGTGGTGTCGCGCGGGTCCGGCACGGGCGGGTCGCCGATGAGCATCACCACCGTCTTGCCCCGCACGTCCACGCCCTTGAAGTCGTCCCAGTTCAGCTCCGGCGCCACGACGCCGTAGCCCACGAAGACGACCTGCGCGTCATCCACCTCCACGGTGGAATCCGGCCGCTGCGACCACGCGACCATGTCCTCCAGCTGGCGCCAGGGCACGTCCCGCCCGCCCACGCGCACGCCGGCGTCCACGCGCGACGTGGTGGCCACGAGGGGCACGCGCTGCAGGTAGCTGCCGTCCGGCATCCCGGGCGCCAGGCCCATCTCGCGGAACCGGCGGCTGATGTACCGGATGGTGGAGTCCTCGCCGGCCGTGGCCACGGCGCGCCCCAGGAACCGGTCCGACGCCAGCTCGCGGATGTCCGCCAGCAGCCCCTCGGCCGTGATGGCCGCCTCTCCGCCCGCCATCGACCCTCCCGCCCTCGCCGACGCCGCGCTGGGCGCATCCGCCGCGCTCCCCTGCGCCGGCGCGCACGCGGCCGTGCCCGCCAGCAGGAGCGCTGCCGCGCCCCGCGCCTTCCATCCGCTCATCCGCATCTTCCCCGTGCTCGAGTGCCGCCCCGTCGTTCTTTCGCCGCGTCACAATGGCCCCTCGGCGCCGTCCCGTCCAGTCGTCCGCCGCGTCCATCCGCCGCGCGGCCGTCTTGACCGGCCGTGCGGAACGTGGTTATCGTCGGCGTTCCCTTTCGGCCGTTCCCGGTTTTCCTCGCGATCCTGATGCCTGAAGCCTCCGACCGGCTGCGCGCCCTGCGCGAGGCCGTGCGCATCGCGCCCGACGACGCCACGCTCCGCCGCCTGCTGGGCGATGCCCTGCTGGGCGCCGGCCTCTTTGACGAGGCCGAGGCGGAGCTCCGCGCCGTCCTGCGCCTGGACCCCGACGATGCCGCCGCCCGGCTGGGGCTGGTGCAGGCGTTCCGCGGGCAGAACAAGCTGTCCGCCGCCCTCGTGGTGCTGGAGGAGGAGGCCCGCGCGGGCCGCGGCGGCACGCAGGTGCAGCTGCTGCTGGCCCGCCTGCTCCTGGAGACGGGGGAGACGGCGCGCGCGCGGCATGCGTACGAGGCCGCCGTGGCCGCCGACCCCGCCGCCGCGGACGTGGAGCTGGCCGCGCGCCTGGGCGGCGTGCGCGCCGGGCCCGCCCCGGAGCCCGCGTCGGCCTCCGCCTCGGACGGCGGGGACGTGCCGGGCGTGGCGAGCGTGGAGAAGCCGGGCGTGCGCTTCGCGGACGTGGGCGGGATGGACAAGGTCAAGGAGGAGATCGGCCTCAAGATCATCCATCCCCTGCGGCACCCGGAGATGTACCGGGCGTACGGCCGGCCCATCGGCGGCGGGATCCTGATGTACGGCCCGCCAGGATGCGGCAAGACGCACCTGGCTCGCGCCACGGCCGGCGAGGTGGACGCCACGTTCATCAGCGTGGGCATCCACGAGGTGCTGGACATGTGGATCGGCCAGAGCGAGCGCAACCTGGCGGACCTGTTTGCCCAGGCGCGGCGGCAGGCGCCGTGCGTGCTGTTCTTTGACGAGGTGGACGCGCTGGCCAGCCGCCGCAGCGACTTTCGCACGAGCGCCGGCCGGCCCCTCATCAACCAGTTCCTGGCGGAGCTGGACGGCATTGACGGGGGCAACGACGGGCTGCTGGTGCTGGCCGCCACCAACGCCCCCTGGCACCTGGACCCCGCCTTCCGGCGGCCGGGGCGATTCGACCGCGTGCTGTTCGTCCCCCCGCCGGATGCGCCGGCCCGCGCGGCCATCCTGGAGATCCTGTGCCGGGGCAAGCCGGCGGACCGGCTGGACTTCGAAAAGGTGGCGCGCAAGGCGGACGGCTTCAGCGGCGCGGACCTCAAGGCCGTCGTGGACGTCGCCATCGAGCGCAAGCTGTCGGAGGCCATCCGCACGGGCCGTCCCCTGCCGCTGGGGACGGCGGACCTGCTGGCGGCCCTCAAGGAGGTGCGCCCCAGCACCCGCGAGTGGTTCTCCACGGCCCGCAACTACGTGATGTACGCCAACGAGGGCGGCCTGTACGACGACGTGAAGCCCTGGCTGGCGTAACCCCTCTTCCCGTTCCGCTGATGACGACCGACTCCACGTCCGCGCACCGCCAGCGGGGCTGGCTGCTGGCCCAGCAGGGCCGGCACGACATGGCCGAGCGCGAGTACCGCCTGGCCCTGGCGCAGGACCCGCACGACGCCGACACGCACGCCCTGCTGGCCCTGGTGCTGGCGGAGCACGACGACCGCCGCGCCGAGGCGCTGCAGGAGGCGCAGGCCGCCATCGGCCTGGCGCCGGATCACCCGTTTCCGCGCTACGTGGAGGCGCGGGTGCACCTGGAGGCGGGGCGCTGGGACGAGGCCCGCCGCGCGGCCGAGCAGGCCATCGAGATGGACCCGGACGACGCGGACGCGTACACCGTGCTTGCCGCCGCGCACAGCGGGCGCCGCCGCTGGCGCGAGATGCTGGACGCGGCGGACGAGGCGCTGGCCATTGACCCCGGGCACGTGGGCGCGGCCAACCTGCGCGCGCAGGCGCTGGTGCACCTGGACCGGCGCGGCGAGGCGGGCAGCACGCTGCGGGGCGCGCTGGCCCGCGCGCCGGAAAGCAGCACCACGCACGCCAACCAGGGCTGGACGCGGCTGCACGAGGGCGACCGGCAGGGCGCGCTCACGCACTTTCGCGAGGCGCTGCGGCTGGACCCGCAGAGCACGTGGGCGCGGGAGGGGCTGGCGGAGGCCATGAAGGCGCGCAACCCCGTCTACGGGGCCATGCTGCGGTACTTTCTGTGGATGAACCGCCTGGAGCCCCGCACGCGGTGGATGGTGATCCTGGGCGGATACTTCGGCTACCGGCTCCTGCGCTCGGTCTCGGCCGCCAACCCCGGGCTGGCGCCGTGGCTGCTGCCCCTGATGATCGCGTACGGCGCGTTCGTGCTGCTGTCGTGGACGGCGCCGCAGATCTTCAACGCCGTGCTGCTGGCCAGCAAGGAGGGGCGCTACGTGCTGCTGCCGGAGCAGCGGCTGTCGGGCGCGCTCATGGCGGCGGGGATCGGCGTGGTGGCGGCGCTGCTGGTGGCGGCGCTGGCCGGGCTGGAGTGGGCCTGGCTGGGGGTGCTGCTGTTCGCGGTGCTGCTCATTCCCCTGGGTGCCACGTTCAACGGACCGCGGGGCCGGGCCACGCGCGTGATGAGCATCGTCACGAGCTCGCTGTACGTGATCGCGGCGGCGTCGCTCGCGCTGGCGGCCACGGGCCGGACGGAGGCGGCGGGCACGCTGTCGACGGTGGTGTTCCTGGGGGTCGTGATCACCTCGTGGGGCGTGAACCTGCGCGGCTGACGGAACGGCGGAACCGCATTCTCACGCGGAGGGCGCAGGGGCAGCAGAGTACCCTGGTCCCGTGCGGAACCGTGGTAGACGGACGAAAGCCGGCGCGGAGAACGAGAACGTTCTCCGCGCCGGCGTTTCGCTTCGCCCGGTCGTGCCGCTGGTGCACGGAGGTGGATGCACCTATGATCCGCACTCGCCATAAACGTTCACACCGGGAACTCCCATGGCATACTTTCTCTTCATCGACGAAAGCGGCCAGGATCGGAAAGAGTCTCCGTACGAGGTACTGGCTGGAGTCGCTGTCAAAGACCAGGATCTCTGGAACCTCATCCAGGCACTTCGGGATGCCGAGCTGCGGCATTTCGGAGTTCGATACACCGCAGACCGGGGAGAACTGAGGGCCAAGAAGCTGCTCAAGGCCAAGACCTTTCGTCTTGCTGCCCAGCTACCCCCGATCGAGCCGGGCGAGCGGAGCGCACTCGCCGCGCGATGTTTGGCAAATGGCGCCGCAGTGAGCCGTCGCGAGCTCACCGCGCTGGCGCAGGCAAAGATCGCCTATGTGTCCGAGGCGCTGGAAATCTGCGCCCGGTTTCGTTGCCGCGCGTTCGCCAGCCTCATCCCACCCGACGCGCCGCGTCCGGCCGGAAGCGGGTTCCTGCGAAAGGATTACGCCTACCTCTTCGAGCGATTCTTCTACTTCCTGGAAGACTCCGATCGTGAAGCTCTCGGACTGGTCGTGTTCGACGAGTTGGAGCGGGTGCAGAGCCACCTGCTGATCGAGCAGATGAACCGGTACTTCCAAGAGACGTGGAAGGGGCGCACCCGTGCATCGCAGATTATTCCCGAACCGTTCTTCGTCCACAGCGAGCTGACCACCGGCGTTCAGATCGCCGATCTGGTGGCCTATATCCTCTCGTGGGGATTTCGTCTGCCGGGGATGGATGAACCTGCCCGTCCGGAGCTCGCAGATCTCGTGGACAGAGTCTGCCAGATCCGTTACCGAGCGACTCGGGAGCGGATGGGAAATCCGAACTTCGTGATCTGGAGCTTTGCGCTAATTGCCGACCTGAGGGCGCGCGAAGAAGCTGGAGGGTAATAAAAAAAGGCAATGCAGGGGCAGGTGCCCGCTGCAAAGCCTCCGGGGAAAAAGATAGGGACGCGTCCCTATCATGTCAACGGAAAGGCGCCGGGCCGTTTCCCAACGGACGAGCCCGTCCGGCGCGGAAATGCAGTACTCTGCGCCTCTGCGGCTCTGCGTGAGAAATCTTTATCTGTTCACACCGGGCTTTCGAAACGCGCGACGGGCCGGCGGATCGCTCCGCCGGCCCGTCGTCATCGTCCGGTCCGGGGAAACCCGCCCGTCACCAGCGGCGGTGCTCCTCCTCCTCCTCTTCTTCCTCCTCCGCCTCTTCCTCCTCGTCGCGGCCGCTGCCCTGCGCGTCCTCGTCCACGCGCAGGGGCGTGCGGGTGACCACGGGCAGGCGCGCGGCGCGAAGGGCGCGGTTGAACGCATCCAGGTCCCGCGCCCACACGGCGTCCAGGGCCTCCATCTCGCGGTCCAGCTCGGCCGAGAGGGCCTCGAACACCTGGTACGACTGCGTGGTGGGCGTGCTCTCGGCATCCTCCACCAGACTCATGAGCGCCGCCAGCTTGTTGTTCAGGCGGATGGGGTAGTTGAGCGGGTCCTGGCTGCTCTGGTTGCGCACCTGGTACAGCCGCTCCTCGATGGCGGCCATGTGCGCCAGCAGCGAGTCGCCTGCCGCGCGGACGGCGGCGTTCTGCGTGCGCTCCATCCGCTCCTCCACCTGCTCGCGCACGCCGCGGATGAGCAGCACGGCGTCGTTCGCCTGGCTGGTGCGGTCGCGGATGCGCATGGCCAGGTCGAACCGCGCCACCAGGTCGTCACGCGACACGTTGGTGACACGCGGGTCCAGCCGCACGGTGAACGGCTGGCGCAGCTCGCGGCCGTCCGCCGTCAGCCGCACGGTGTACGTTCCGGGGACAATGCGCGGGCCCGACGCCGTGTCGGCCGCCCACAGGATCATCCCCGGGAACGACGTGGGGCCGGGGTAGCGCAGGTTCCAGCTGAACCGGTTCATCCCCGCCTGGTTGGGGGCGTAGCGCGACGAGCGCGGCCGGTCCTCGTCGTCCTCGCCGCCGCTCCCGCCGCGGCGTCGGTTGCGCACGGAATCCGGCCGCGTGTCGCTGGCGTAGCTGCGGATGACGTTGCCCTGCGCGTCCAGGAAGTCCAGCGTGAGGCGGCGCGCCGGCGACGGAAGCGTGTAGTACACCGTCACGCCCTGGTCCACGCCCCGGACGGCGTCCGCGGGGGCGAACAGGCGCGCCTGGGCGGACGGACGGCCGCGCGTGCGGCTGGCGGCGTCGGGCGCGGCGGGGGCCTGGTTCATCTGCCGAAGCAGGTGCGCGCCGCCGTCCAGCGCGTAGAAGCTGCGGCCGTGCGTGGCGATGACCACGTCCGGCCCGCGGATGCCGATGTCGCTCACCTGCACCACGGGCAGGTTCAGCCGCAGCGACTCCCACGCGGCGCCGTCGTTCCAGCTGACCCAGATGCCGCGCTCCGTGGCCGCGTACAGCAGGCCCGGACGCTCCGTGTCCTCGCGGACGGAGCGCAGGAACTCGCCCTCGCCCAGGTTGGATGCGATGCTCGTCCACGTGCGGCCGTAGTCGTCCGTGCGGAACAGGTAGGGACGGAAATCGCCCAGCAGCCAGCGGTTGCCGGCCACGTACGCCGTGCCCGCGCGGTGCGGCGACGGCTCCACGGTAAAGATCTTGGTCTGCTCCGGCAGCGCCGGCGGCGTGACGTCGGCCCAGCTGCCGCCGCCGTCGCGGGTGACGTACACCTTGCCGTCGTCCGAGCCCGTCCAGATGAGCCCCCGCTCGCGCGGGCTGGGCCCGATGGCGAACACGGTGCCGTACGTCTCCACGCCCGTCTGGTCACGGGTGATGGGGCCGCCGGACGGTCCCAGCGTGGCGGGATCGGCGCGGGTAAGGTCCGGCGAGATGCGCTCCCAGCTCTGCCCCTCGCTGGTGGTGCGCCACAGGTGCTGCGTGCCCGTGTACAGCGTGTTGGCGTCGTGCGGATCGAAGACGATGGGGAACGTCCACTGCACCCGCTCGCGCAGGTCGCTGGCGGACTGGCCCATGGGGTTCTCGGGCCACACGTTCACGGCCCGCGACTGCCCGGTGGACTGGTCAAAGCGGTCCAGCGCGCCGCCGTAGCAGCCGGCGTAGTAGATGTCCGTGTTGGTGGGGTGCGGCGCCACGTAGCCCGATTCGCATCCGCCCACGGAGAAGAAGTTGCGGCCGCCCGCGTTCAGGTGGCCCCAGCCGCGCAGGGGCACGCAGACCGTCGTGTTGTCCTGCTGCCCGCCGCAGACCATCGCGGGCTGGTGGGCGGAAAAGGCGAGCCGGTAGATCTGCGCGGTGGGATAATCCTGCTCCGTCCACGTGCGGCCGCCGTTGAAGCTCACGTTGCCGCCGCCGTCGTTGCCCTGCACCATCCGCTGGTTGTCGTCCGCGGCAATCCACAGGTCGTGGTTGTCGCCGTGGGGCACGCGGATGGAGGTGGGGAACGTCTGCCCGCCGTCGTCCGAACGGTAGAAGCCCACGTTCAGCACGTAGACGCGGTCGCGCTCCTTTGGGTCTGCCAGCAGGCGCGTGTAGTAAAAGGCGCGCTGCCGCAGCTTGCGCTCGCTGTTCACGCGCGTCCACGTCTCGCCGCGGTCGTCCGAGCGAAAGACGCCGCCGCTGTCGTGCTCCACGATGGCGAACACGCGCATGCTGTCCGCCGGCGAGACCGAGACGCCGATCTTGCCGACGAGTCCCCGCGCCGGCATCCCCGGCTTCCGCGTGAGCTCCGTCCACGTCTGTCCGCCGTCCGTGGAGCGGAACAGGCCGCTGCCCTCGCCGCCGCTGCTCATCCCCCACTGGTTGCGCCACGCCTCCCACAGGGCGGCAAAGACCACGTCGGGGTTGTTGGGGTCGATGGAGATGTCCACGCCCCCCGTGCGGTCGTCACGATGGAGGACGCGCGTCCACGTCTGCCCGCCGTCCGTCGTGCGGTAGATGCCGCGCTCGGCGCTGGGCCCGCTGTACTCGCCGAACGCCGCCGCGTACGCCACGTCGCAGTTGGTCGGGTGCACGCGGATGCGCCCCACGTTGCGCGCCGCGCGCAGCCCCACGTGCGTCCACGTCTTGCCCGCGTCCGTGGAGCGGTAGACGCCGTCGCCGGGCTGGATGTTGCCGCGCAGCTGCGATTCGCCCGTCCCCAGGTACAGCACGTCGGGGTTGGACTGGCAGACCTCGACGGCGCCGATGGTGGCGCTGCCGATCTTGCCGTCCGTGACGGGCTCCCATGTGGTGCCGCCGTCCGTGGTCTTCCACAGCCCGCCGCCCGTGGCGCCAAAGTAGTACTCCAGGGGCCGGCTGGTGCTGCCGGTGACCGCGATAGAGCGGCCGCCGCGGTTGGGGCCCAGGTTGCGCCAGGCCAGGCCGCGGTAGCGCACGCTGTCGGGGTCCGGGGGCGTGTTGCGCTCCACCTGGGCCGCCAGCGGGGGCGCGGCCAGCAGGGCGAGCACCACGAGGGCACTGCGGAATCGGTGCATGGGGTCCGCGAGATCGAGAGGGGATGGATGGACGGACGCGGCCGGCGCGGGGGCACCGGCGCGCGTCGTGGGCGCCGCAGCTTTCTTGCCACGGCGGCCCTTGCAGCGGCGCGCCGGGAGGGCTAGCGTCGCCGGGTGTATACGGTATACACGCGTTCCATCAACCTTTCGTCGTGATGCCCGCTCGCACAAGCACCCCGCCTTCTTCCGCCGGCCCCGCGCGCTCCCGGGGACGGTCCCGCGGATGGGCCAGCGCCATGTTCCACGCGCACCTGTGGCTGGGGATCGCCACCACGGGCATCGTGCTGGTGATCTGCGTCACGGGCATCCTGCTCAACCACAAGCGCCCGCTGGGCCTCATGCCCGACGTGGACAACCCGTCGCCCGGCGCGCTGGCGCAGTCGCTCCCCGTGGCGGAGCTGGCCGCGCGGGCGGAGCGCGCCGTGGCGCCCGCCGTGGCCGCGGCGGGGATCGACCGCATGGACCTGCGCCCCGGCGACGGGTTCGTAAAGGTGCGCTTCGACGACCGCGAGGTGCACGAGGTTACGGTGGACCTGGCCACGGGACGCGTGCTGCACGTGGGGCTGCGCAACGACGTGTTCCTGGAAACGCTGCACTCCGGCGAGATCTTTGGTGACCAGGGGATCCTGCTGAGCGACCTGGCGGCCGTGGCGCTGGCCGTGCTGCTCATCAGCGGCTACTGGCTGTGGCTCTACCCCCGGAGCCGCGGATGAGCCTGCCGACGATGGCGCTGCTGACGGGCCTGTTCATCGCCCCGGTCGCGCTGCTGTGGATGGGGCACCGGCTGCGACGCCGATCGGCCGCGTGGAAAGGCGTGTTCTGGGGCGCGGTCACCGGGCACGCGCTGGGGATGCTCGTGACCGTGGCCGCGCTGCATTACCCGCCCGTCCCCTGGGGTGACGGCGGAGGGCGCCCCGTGCTCGTGCACTGGGCCATGCTTCTCGGCGCGGTCCTGGGCGGCGCGATGGGGTGGACGGCGGGCGCGCGGCGGAGGGGCGGAACGGCGAAGAAAGCCGCATGAAGACGGGCACCACGCCCGCGTTGGCGTGGTGCCCGTGACGATGCTCCCGGCCACGGGGAACGCACGCCTACGGCTGAAAGAGCGGATTGAACGCGTCCGTGCCGGCGCCCTCGTAGAGCGGGTTGACCTGGATGGCCCCGGAGGAGAGCTCGTCGGCTCCTCCCGGCTTGTAGATGGGGTTGTTCGGCACGGTGCCGGCGGGCTGGTAGAGCGGATCGTTCGACATACGTCCTCCTCGCGCGGGGCTGGATGAACTGCACGCGACGCAGCATAAGTCCGGCGTCCCTCATCTGCAACGAACGTCGCGTAACGTGCCGGATGAAGGTGCCGGCCCGTCGCGCGGATGATCCGCCGCCGGTGCCGTGATCGCCGATTCCCTGCGGGCGGGCTCGTCTAGAGCGGGGTGAGGGCCTGGAGCGCGGTGATATCTCCCGCTGGCCGGATCGCGCCGGAATCCGCAGATTGCCATCCGCACCGCATCCACCCCCTCGCACGGACGCGCATCCCATGATCCGCCGCCTCTCCCTCGCCGTGGCCGCCGCCCTGCTCGCGGGGACGCCGCTGGCCGCGCAGGACGCATCCGCCATCGCCGGCCGCTACCGCGCGCAGGCCGACAGCCTCATCCGCGCCGCCACGGCCGACAGCGCCGCCTGGCTGCGCATCGCCGAGATGGTGGACCGCTTTGGCCCGCGCTTCAGCGGCACGCCGGAGCTGGAGGCCGCCATCGACTGGACGGTGGAGCAGATGCGCGCCGACGGGCTGGAGAACGTGCACACGGAGCCCGTGATGGTGCCCCGCTGGGTGCGCGGCGAGGAATCGGCCGCGCTCGTCCAGCCGCGCGCCGTGGGGCTGCACATGCTGGGGCTGGGCGGCAGCGTGGGCACGCCCGCGGAGGGCATCGAGGCCGAGGTGCTGGTCGTCGGCAGCTTCGACGAGCTGCAGTCGCGCGCGGGCGAGGCGCGGGGCCGCATCGTGCTCTTCGACGTGCCGTTCACCTCGTACGGGCAGACGGTGCAGTACCGCAGCCGCGGCGCCGTGGAGGCCGCCCGCGTCGGCGCCGTCGCCAGCCTCATCCGCTCCGTGGGGCCGTTCGGCATGCAGTCGCCGCACACGGGCTCGCTGCGCTACAACGACAGCGTTCCGCCCATCCCCGCCGCGGCCCTGTCGATGGAGGACGCCATGCTGCTGCGGCGGATGCAGGCCCGCGGCGAGCGTCCGCGCGTGCGCCTGCGGATGGGCGCGCACACGCTGCCCGACGCGCCGTCGCGCAACGTGATCGCGGAGCTGCGCGGGCGCGAGCGGCCGGACGAGGTGGTGGTGCTGGGCGGGCACATCGACTCGTGGGACGTGGCCCCCGGCGCCATGGACGACGCCGGCGGGTGCGTGGCCGCGTGGGAGGCCGTGCGGCTGATGGCGCGCCTGGGCCTGCGCCCGCGGCGCACCGTGCGCGTGGTGCTGTGGACCAACGAGGAGAACGGCCTGCGCGGCGGCAACGCCTACCGCGACGCGCACCGGGGCGAGGTGGAGAACCACGTGCTGGCCATCGAGAGCGACGAGGGCGTGTTCGCGCCCACGGGGTTCGGCTTCACGGGGACGGACGCGGCGTTCCAGGTGGCGCAGGGCATCGGCGCGCTGCTGGCGCCCATCGGGGCGGGCACCGTCAACCGCGGCGGCGGAGGGGCCGACATCGGGCCCATCATGGCGCTGGGCGTGCCGGGGATGGGGCTGGAGGTGGATGGGTCGCGCTACTTCTGGTATCACCACACGGCCGCGGATACACCCGACAAGCTGGACCCGCGCGACGTGGCCCGCTCCGTGGCCGCCATGGCCGTGATGGCCTGGGTCGCCGCCGAGATGCCCGAGCGCCTGCCCTTCGGCAGCGGCACCCCGGCGAACTGAGCCAGGCCGGGCGACTGGACGAGATCGCAGGCTCCCAGCCTGAGCGAGTGAACCCGCCGCTGGGACTACGGAAAGCCCTGTCTCGCGCCGACGCGCTCTGCGAACAGGGCTTCAACTGCCAACACGGGATGGGCCCGGCGCTTGGTCGACTGGGCCGAAGTTGATCCGCGCACACGGGCCGGGCGTCGGTCAGCGCATCCGGCTCTCAGCCGAGCGGGTGAAGGAGCTCCCAGCGGGTGAACGGGTCCCCAGCCTGAGCGGGTGAACCCGCCGCTGGGACAGCGATAAGCCCTGTCTCGCGCCGACGCGCTCTGCGAACAGGGCTTCATCCGCCAACACGGGATGGGCCCGGCGGTGGGCCCGGTGCCCGGCCGACTGACTGATGCTCGAGCCCTGCTCCGCTGCACCTGGGCCGCCTTTGCTGGGGCAGTCCGCGCAGGCGGACTTCGTGATGTTCCAGCGGCGAATTCATTCGCTCGGCGCGAGGGCGGCGTTCGAGCATCATCACGGGCCGATCTGCATCTGCTCGTCCTCGCCCACATCCGATCCGCATCGGCTCATCCGATCCACGTCCGTCCATCTCCGCTCGCGCATCCGCGGGTGGGGATGCGCGCGTACAACGGCCGCGATCCTTGCCGGGCGCTGGGCGGTGGCTCACCTTTGGGGCCACGACCCTCATCCCATCCGCATCCCCTCGCATGAAGCTTTCCCTGGACCGCGCCCTGCGCTGGATCTGGCTGCTGATCGGCTCGCTGCTGCTCGTGCTGCTGCTCGTGGGCGGCGTGGCGGTGCTCGCGCAGGTGTTCCGCAATGCGGGCGCCTCGGATGACGCCGTGCGCATCGCGCGCGAGAGCGAGCCCAGGCGCGAGGAGGCGCGCGCCGTGCGATACGCGGGGCCAATGGACATCCGCGGCACGAGCACGCGCATGGTTCGCGTGGGCTACGGCGGAGACTTCGTGCCCACGCGCGGGCTGAACGGACGGCGGTACGAGGGCGACGCCGGGGTGCCCGACGTGAACGTCATCTTCCTGGAGGGCGACAGCGCGCGGCTGCTTCTGGACCGGCCGGCGTTCATCCATCGCGTGTTTCTGCCGGGCCAGGGCCAGGCGCCCAGCGATTCGCTGTCTACGTGGATCACGTACCTGATGGCGTTGGACGATGCGGACGGAAACGGCAAGCTGAACGAGCTGGATCCCACGCGGCTGTACGTGACGGACCGCGACGGACGCGGCCTGCGCCCCGTGCTGCGGCCGCCGCTCCTCTACGCGTCGCACGAGGCGCTGGACGCGGGGCGGATGCTGGTCTACGCCCTGGAGCCGCCGGCGGGCCAGCGCGTGGAGCGGGACCGGATGCGCCAGCGCGCGTTCCTCTACGACGTGGCCACGGGCACGCTGACGCCGTACGCCGCGCTCGATTCCGCGGCGGCGCGCGCCGGCCGGCTGCTGGGCCGCTGAACCTTTCGATTTCGACGGAGATCCCGACATGGCGCGAGCAACGTGGAACGGCGCGGTCATCGCCGAGAGCGACACGTACGAGGTGGTGGAAGGCAACGTCTACTTTCCCGCGGAGGCCGTGAACCGCGCGTACCTGCGCGACAGCGGCACGCACACGGTCTGCGGGTGGAAGGGCACGGCCAGCTACTACGACGTGGTGGTGGATGGAGCGGAGAACGCCGACGCCGCCTGGTACTATCCCGATCCCAAGGACGCCGCCGCGAACATCCGCGACCACGTGGCGTTCTGGAAGGGCGTGCAGGTGGAGAAGTGAAGTGCGTGAGTGCGGAAGTTGACGGCGCCGGATCAGGGTTCCTGATCCGGCACTGTTCTTTTCCGCGAAGCGGATGAGACGCGTCGCGTGATCCGTCGCGTGCTGTCATTCTGAGCGGAGCGCCGTCGCGATCCATCCCGTGCACGATGGCGCGGAGCGAAGAATCTGGTCGCGCCGCGCGCAGACCTCGCCCGTGCACGGGCCCCACGCGCGCGAACTCAGCGCGCGGGCGGGATCGCGTACTCCGGCGACCAGATTCTTCGCTCGGTCGGCGCCGGACGCATCACGGCAGGGACAGACCCGGCCGGCGCCTCGGTCGCTCAGAATGACAGCGAGGACGGACGGGGAGAAAACAGAAAAAACCGCGACAACGCGATTCGTCCCCTGCTGTCATTCTGAAGGAGGCGCGTCGTGATCTCTCCCGTTGCAGATCGGCCGAGTGAAGAATCGGGTCGCGCCGCGCACGGACTTCGCCCGTGCACGAACCCCTCGCGCGGACTCAGCGCGCGGGCGGGATCGCGCACTGGGGCAACCAGATTGTTCGGCTGGCCGAGGCGCGGGCGGGGGAAAGACGACCTCCTTGCGCCGCCGTGGACCGGAACATGCGCGGCGTGGACGGCATCGCGGCGGGCGGAAGACAGGTACGGGGACGCAACGGGATGGAAGCAACGACGGGGGAGGACGTGCCGGCGGGGGCGGTGTTCACCATCGGGCACTCCACGCGCACCATCGGCGAGTTCATCGCGCTGCTGCGGGAGAACGACATCCAGCTGCTGGTGGACGTACGGCGCTTTCCCGGCTCCCGCCGCCACCCGCAGTTCGGCAGCGAGGCGCTGGCCGCGTCACTGGCGGAGGCGGGCATCGCGTACCGCCACGAGGAGGCGCTGGGCGGCCGCCGCGCGAGCGATCCAACGGCTGGTCTGTCGCCCAACACGGCGTGGCGCCACGCCGCCTTTCGCGCCTACGCCGACTACATGGCCACGGCCCCGTTCCGCGCGGCGCTGGCGCGGCTGATGGAGGATGCGGCGCACCGCCGGCCCGTCGTCATGTGCGCTGAGGCCGTACCCTGGCGCTGTCACCGCCGGCTGATCACGGACGCCCTGCTGGCGCGCGGGGTGCCGGTGTTCGATATCATCGGGCCGGGAGGCGCGGCGCCGGCGGTGCTGTCGCCGCACGCGCTGGTGCGGGGCGACAGCCTGACGTATCCCGCGACGCCCCAGGCGGACCTGTTCGGCGGCGCGTGACCGCTGTGCCCGGCAAGGCGCCGATTTTGCGGATGACGCGACGTACGATTCGGAGCTCATTCCAGACACACGCGACACACGCCGGCGGATCCGCTTTCGCCGGCGGCTTTATCCGACGCACCCATGTCCAGGACCATTCTCCTCGCAGACGACCACGAGGACAACCGGTATGCGCTGCTCACCGTGCTCGCGCGCGAGGGGTACCGCACGCTGGGTGCATCCAACGGCCAGGAAGCCGTGGACCTGTGCCGCGCGCACCTGCCGGACCTGGTGCTGATGGACCTGGCCATGCCCGTGATGGACGGACGCACGGCGCTGCGGCTGATCAAGGAGGACCCGCGCACGGCGGACATCCCCGTAGTGGTGCTCACGGCCATGGCGCTGTCCGTGGACCGCGACCGGCTGGTGGCCGAGGGCTTCGTGGAGCTGCTGACCAAGCCCTGCATGCCCCCGCACCTCATCCAGGAGGTGCGGCGCATCATCGGCCCCGGCTGCACGGAGGACGAGGAGGATGCGGAAAGCGGGGCCGTGGGCGCGGAGGGATGATGGGAGATGCGGATCGGCGGATGGGTGGATTGGGCTGATCGGCATCTCCGCGGATGGCTGAGCGCCCGTCGCTGCGCGACGGGGGGCCCTCTCCCCCGACCGCCTTTTTGCTCGTTCCTCGCAACGGCGGTCGACCCCTCCCCCCAACTACGGGGGAGGGGTTTTTCGTGGGCGAGCTTCGCGCCCGACGCGTTGTTCTCCCCCTCCCCCGCGAAGCGGGGGCAGGGGGTCGGGGGGAGGGGGCCCTCGGCGGGCGAGACACACTCCGCCGGAGTCTCCCATCATCGCGCCCCGGCCGTTCTCCCCACACGAAACCTTTGACCGCCGCGCGGGTTGCAGCGTACCATCCAGAGCAAATCCCCGTATCCGCCGCGCGAACACAGGCATGCACGAGCGCAACGATCCCTGGGTGGTGGTGGCGTCGTTCGGCGCCGTGTGGGAGGCCGACTTCGCCGCGGAGACGCTGCGCGAGGCAGGCATCCCCGCGCACGTGGAAGGCGGGCAGAACGTCGCCATCTTTGGCCTGGGATACCAGGGTCCCACGCAGTTCGGCGTGCGGGTGCGCGTGCCCTGGCACCGCGAGCTGGACGCGCGCGAGCTGCTGGACCTGGACGACGACGCGCACGGGGAATCCATCGCGGACCGGCCGTAATCCCCTGATTCCCGGAGATCGCCCATGCGCCGCATCGCGCTCTGCCTGCTGCTGGCCCTGGCCGCCTGCGACGGCAATCCCTCCGACAACCAGCCGCCCCCGGGCGACGTCGCCCTTCGCCTGCGGCAGGTGGTGGGCGGGCTGCAGTCGCCCGTGCACCTGGTCGCCCCCACGGGCGACGCGCGGCTGTTCGTCGTGGAGCAGGGCGGGCGCATCCGCGTCGTGGAGAACGGCGCGCTGCTGGCCACGCCGTTTTTGGACATCGCCAGCCGCGTGTCGTCCGGGGGCGAGCGGGGGCTGCTGAGCATGGCGTTCCATCCCCAGTACGCGTCCAACGGCTTCTTCTTCGTCAACTACACGGACGTCAATGGGGACACGCGGGTGGAGCGCTACCGCGTGAGCGCCGACCGCAACCGCGCGGACCCGGCGTCGGCGCAGCTGGTGATCGCCATCGACCAGCCGGCGTCCAACCACAATGGCGGGCTGGTGGCGTTTGGCCCGGACGGACGGCTGTACGTGGGGATGGGCGACGGTGGCGGCGCGGGCGATCCGCTGGGGGCGGCGCAGGATCCCACGCAGCTGCTGGGCAAGATGTTGCGCCTGGACGTGAACGGCGCCGCGCCGTACACGATTCCGGCCGACAACCCGTACGCGGGGCGCACGGACGGCCGGGCAGAGATCTGGGCGTCGGGGCTGCGCAACCCGTGGCGGTTTAGCTGGGATCGCGCGGAGAGCCGGCTGTACGTGGCCGACGTGGGGCAGAACCGGCTGGAGGAGGTCGACGTGGTGCCGGCCGCGCAGGCCGGCGTGAACTACGGGTGGGACACGATGGAGGGCAGCGACTGCTTCGAGCCCCGCGACGGCTGCACGCGCACGGGGCTCACGCTGCCCGCGGCGGAGTACACGCACGCGGACGGCTGCAGCATCACGGGCGGCTTCGTGTACCGCGGGCAGGACATCCCGGCCCTGCGCGGCACGTACTTCTACTCGGACTACTGCGAGGGGTGGCTGCGCAGCTTCCGCTACGTCAACGGCGCCGCCACGGACCCGCGCACGTGGGAGGTGCCCAACGTGGGCAACGTGACCTCGTTCGGCGAGGACGGGCGCGGCGAGCTGTACCTCATCGCCAGCGGCGCCGTCTACCGCATCGAGGCCGCGGCGTAGGGCGGCGCTACCACTCGTCGAGCACGTCCTCGAACTCGCCCGCCATGGTGGGGTGCCCGTGGCGGGTGGCGGCCTCGATCCCCTTTCCGTACGCCTCGCGGGCCTCGTCGTCGCGGCCCAGGCGGCGCAGGGCGGCACCCAGCCGTCCCCACGCGTTGCCCTCGTCGTCCGTGCGGCCCAGGTAGTCGCGCAGCGTCTGGACGACGTCGTCCCACCGCTCGGCCTTTTCGTACTCCAGCGCCAGCCCGAACCACGGGCGCGGGTCGTTGGGCCGCGCCTCGGCCATCTTTCGCAACGCCTCGATCCGATCCGACACGCGATCCTCCTCTCGCAGGGTTCGCCGCCAATGTAAGCGGATCAGGTCCCGTTCCAAAACTTCAAAAGAAATTTCTCACGCAGAGCCGCAGAGGACGCAGAGTACCCCATTCTTGCTCGGAACGGGGTACTCCGCGCCTCCGCGGCTCTGCGTGAGAATCGCAGTTGGTTTTTGGGGGTACAAGCAAGTGGCGGCGCGGGTACGACTTGGGTGCGTTGTCAGGGCGCGCCGCGTGCGGTATCTTCCGCGCTCCCTGGTGAACTCGGGAAGGAACCGCAGGACCGTTGAGCAGCACATCTTCCAGCGCCGCCGCCCGCAGCCTCCGGACGCCGTCCGGGCCGCCGCGGCTGGCGCGTAGGCCCAACGCCGCCACCGGCCGCTCGCCGCTGGCGGTGGTTTTCGTCACGGTGTTCCTGGACCTCGTGGGGTTCGGGATCGTCATCCCCCTGCTGCCGCTCTACGGAGAGCGGTTCGGCGCGGGGCCAGTGGCGGCCGCGTGGCTGCTGGCCATCTACTCGCTGATGCAGTTCTTCTTCGCGCCTGGCTGGGGGCGCCTCTCCGACCGCATTGGCCGACGGCCCGTGCTGCTGGTGGGGCTCTTTGGCTCGGCCGCGTCGTACCTGGCGTTCGGGCTGGCGGGCTCGCTGGCCGTGCTCTTTGTCGCGCGGGCCGTGAGCGGGATGATGGGCGCCACCATCGGCGTGGCGCAGGCCTACATCGCCGACGTCACCCCGCCGCAGGACCGCGCCAAGGGGATGGGGATGATCGGCGCGGCGTTCGGGCTGGGCTTCATCTTCGGCCCCGCCACGGGCGGGCTGCTCTCGCGCTTCGGGCCGGAGTGGCCGTTCCTGGGCGCCGCCCTGCTGTCCGCGCTGAACGGCATCGTCGCCTACTTCCGACTGCCGGAGTCGCTGCCGCCGTCGCTGCGCGCGCAGCAGCCCGCCCGCGCCGGCCTGCGCGCGCGCCTGGCCACGGTGACGGGCGCGTCGCCGCGGCTGCGCCGGCTGTACGCCATCGGCTTTTTGACGACGCTCGCGCTCTCCGCCGTGGAAGCCATCATGGCGCTGTGGGCCGTCCGCAAGTTCGGGATGACGCCGGAGGGCATCGGCTACGGGTTCGCCGTCATCGGGCTCATCGCGGCGCTGGCGCAGGGTGTCCTGGTGGGCAAGCTGGTCCGGCGGATGGGCGAGCGCCGCAGCGCCATGCTGGGGCTGGGCCTGCTGGCCCTGGCCATGGCCGCCGTCCCCGCCGCGCCCACCATCCCGCTCGTGGGGGTGGCCCTGGCGGCGTGGGCCATCGGCCAGGGCGCGGCGACGCCGTCCGTCACGGCCATGATCTCGCACCAGGCGGGGCCGGCGGAGCAGGGGCGCATCCTGGCCGCGTCGCAGTCGCTGTCCGCGCTGGCCCGCGTGCTGGGTCCCTGGTGGGGCGGGGTGGCGCTGGCGCACGTGGGGCTGGCGGCGCCGTACGTCTCCGCCTCGCTCTTTCTCGCGGCCGCGCTGTGCGTGCTCGCGCTCACCGGCATCGTGGAAGTGGCCCGATGATCCATCGATGCGCGTTCTATCCGAAACGGCGTTCCGATGTCACCCGCTGAGTTCCTGACGATTGCGGGGCTGTTAACCACTCTGGTCGTCGCGGGGATTGGCGCGTACTCCGTGCTGGCCGCAGCGCGGAAGCAGGCCGATGCTGCTTTACAGGCAGCACGGGAGCAGGCACATGCAAGCCAGAAACTTGCGATTCTGCAGGTCGAAGCCGCGTTGGCGGCAAGCGGGCGTCAGCAGTGGATTGCCACCCTGCGCGTTGAACTGGCCGAACTCGCTGGTGAATTGTTTGTCGCGCAGTCCGTAGCTGATCGATCTTGGTCGATTGATCTGGAGCAAGCGCAAGCCTTAGGTGTGCGCTTACTACGCCTAATGGCACGTATCAACCTGCTGCTAAACGACAACGACGCAGATCATCGAGAGTTGATGAGCGCGCTTAGCACCTTTGTTGGTAAGCTGCACGATCGAGAAAAACTGGAGAACAGTGCCATCAACACCGTTCTGCGATTGGGCCAGAAAGTGGTGCGGCTTGAGGAAGAGCGGCTTGCTCGTATAACAGAGCGCACTTTTCCAGCGGCAGTTCCGGATGGGGGACCGCCACAATCGCATTCAACGTCTAAAGGCGCCCGATGATCGTCCCCCCGAAGCTGGAGGCAGGCGCGCGCGTGGCGCTGGTGGCGGCGGCCGGACCCATCCCGGAGGGCGGGGTGGAACGCGCCATGGAGCGCGTGCGGTCGGTGGGCTGGGAGCCCGTCGCGGGGCAGAACTGCCGCGGCCGGCGTGGATACCTGGCCGGATCGGACGCGGAGCGCGCGGCGGACCTGAACGCGGCCCTCCGTGATCCGCAGATCCGCGCCGTCTGGTTCCTGCGGGGCGGATACGGGACCATGCGCATCCTGGACGACATCGACTGGCCCGCCCTGGCCCGCGATCCCAAGCCGCTCATCGGCTTCAGCGACAACACGGCGGTGCACCTGGGCGCCAACGCGGTGGGCGTCGTGGGCTTTCACGGCCCGCATCCGCACACGCCGGAGTTCCCGGACTTTGCCCGCGACGGCCTGCTGCGCGTGCTGGCCTCCGCCGAGCCCGCGGGCGTGCTTCCCTTTCCGCCCGGTGGGGCGGAGCGCGGCGAGACGCTGGCCGGCGGGTCCGCCGAGGGGCCGCTGGTGGGCGGAAACCTGTCGCTGCTCTCGGCTACCATGGGGACGCCGTACGCCGTGCAGCCGGAGGGCGCCATCCTCTTCATCGAAGAAGTGGGCGAGTCGCCGTACCGGCTGGACCGCATGCTCAGCCACCTCACGCTGGCCGGCGTGCTGGACGCCGTGTCGGGGATCGCTGTCGGCGGGATCACGGAGGTGCCGGGCGAGAACGGCGACGCGCTCGCCCGCGAGGTGCTGCACGACCGGCTGGGCAGATTGGGCGTGCCGGTCGCCATCGGCTTCCCGTTCGGCCACATCGACGACAACTGGACGCTGCCCGTGGGCCTGCGTGCGCGGCTGGATGCAGACGCGGGCACACTCGCGCTGCTGGAGGGTGCCGTCGCGTGACGGAGCTGATGACCATCCGGGTGGGGCTGGAAGAAGGGGCGGACGGCGCGGTGATGGCGCACGCGCTCACCGTGCCGGGGTGCGTGGCCATCGGCGGATCGGCGGAGGCGGCCGTGGGCGCGTTCGAGCGGACGCTGATGGAGTGGCTGCGCTTCCTGTCCGTCTCCGGCGAGCCCGTGCCCCCGCCGGGCGCGGAGCTGGAGCTGGCCGTGGACGAGTGGGTGTCGACGGACGCGCGCGTCTCCATCGGCGAGAGCGAGGCGCTGTTCGAGGACGACCTGCGCCCGCTGCAGCAGGACGAGGCGGAGCGCGGCGTGCAGCGGCTGGGCACCTTGCGCGGGCGCATCCTGGCGCACGTCCGCCGCCGCCCCGACGCGCTGCTGGATGCCGAGACGCCCGGCGGGATGACGGCCCGGCGGGTGCTGGAGGAGCTGGCCCGCGCGCAGTGGTGGACGCTGAGCCGGCTGGGCGCCACGCCCATGGCCGAGGTCCCCGAGAAAACGCTGCAGCAGCTGGATACGGCCCTGGCGCTCGTCGTGGACCGCCTGACGACGCTGCCGGACGAGATGCGTGGCTACCGCCTGGAGCTGGACGGCGAGGACTGGACGCCCCGCAAGGTGCTGCGCCGCCTGCTGTGGCTGGAGTGGACGCTGGGCGCCGCGGCCGTCGCGGCGCTGGCCCCCGTGGTGGAGGGTCGGGCGGGGGCGTAGGCGGAGGGGAAGGACGACGGGCGAGGGAGATGCGGATCGATGATGCAGATCCGGATCGTACAGGATGCAGATCCGGACCGGCGGAATCCCCGTCGCTGCGCGACGGGGGGCCCTCTCCCCCGACCGCCTTTTGCTCGTTCCTCGCAACGGCGGTCGACCCCTCCCCCAACTTCGGGGGAGGGGTCGGCGAGAGGGCGAGCTCCGTGCACGGAACTCAGTTCGTGCTGGGTCTGGGTTCTCCTCTCTCCGCGAGGAACGAGCGGGGAGAGGCCGGGAGAGGGGCGGGTTGCTTTCGGCACGAGCCGTCCGGATGTCCGAACGAAGTTCTCCCCCTCCCCCGCGAAGCGGGGGCAGGGGGCAGGGGGCCGGGGGGAGGGGGCCCTCGGCGGGCCGAGGATCGCCCGCTACCTCGCTGGATCTCATCCCGGACGCGTTTCATCACCGAATCCCATGACCCTGAAGATCTACACCAAGACCGGTGACCGCGGCGAGACGGGGCTGTTCGGCGGGCAGCGGGTGCCCAAGGACGACGCCCGCGTGGAAGCCTACGGCGACGTCGACGAGCTCAACTCCGTGCTGGGCATCGCCGTCTCCAAGCTGCAGGCCGCCGGCGAAACGGCCCTGGCCGACGCGCTGCGGGCCGTGCAGAGCGACCTGTTCACCGTGGGCGCGAACCTGGCCACGCCCGCGCCGGAAGACGGCGGCCGCCCGTCGTCGTTCATCCCCGGCCTGCCCGAGGGGCGCGTGGAGGAGCTGGAGGCCTGGATCGACGCCGCCGAGGGCGAGCTGGCGCCCCTGCAGAACTTCGTGCTTCCCGGCGGCACGGGCGCGGCGTCGTACCTGCACCTGGCGCGGACCGTCTGCCGCCGGGCGGAGCGGCGGGTCGTCTCCCTCGCGCGGCAGGCGCACGTGGGCGCGGAGTGGATCACCTACCTCAACCGCCTGTCGGACCTGCTGTTCACCCTGGCGCGGCTGGCCAACCGCCGCGCGGGCGTGGAGGACGTGCCCTGGGTTTCCGGCCAGCGCTGAGCCGTTCCGCGTGGTGGCGCCTTGCGTACGGACGCCGGCGGGTCGATGATGTACGACGGAGCCGAACCCGCGCGGCGCTGCGGAGTACCCAACGGCAGCATGCGGGTTGAACGATACGCGCAACGGAGGAACGTACGATGGCGATGTACCCGGAGATGATGATCGCGCCCATGCGCCAGGAGCTCACGCGCCTGGGCGTGCAGGAGCTGCGCACGGCCGACGAGGTGGAGACCACGCTGGCCGACACCAGCGAGCCCACGCTGCTGGTGGTGAACAGCATGTGCGGCTGCGCCGCGCGCAACGCGCGCCCGGCGGTGGCCATGGCGCTGCAGAACGACCGCAAGCCGCCGCGGATGGTGACGGTGTTCGCGGGCCAGGACCCCGAGGCCACGGCGGCCGCCCGCCAGCACATTCACGGCTATCCGCCGTCGTCGCCCAGCATGGCGCTGCTCAAGGACGGCGACGTGGTGTTCATGCTGGAGCGCCACCAGATCGAGGGCCGCTCGGCGGACGCCATCGCGAACGACCTGGTGCGGGCGTTCGACGCGTACTGCTGAGGAACGGCAGGGAATAGGGAACAGGGAACAGGGAATAGCCTGCAACTGATTCCTTCCCCGATGTGGAAGCGCTGGAGCGATG